>NZ_JBSGXD010000011.1:0-76637 GCF_053609225.1 Rhodococcus sp. NPDC054953
GGGGGGGTGTGTTCCCCCCCCCGCCCCCTCCGTTGTGCGTGCTTTTCCCCCGGGGGGGGGAAAACCCCCCCCACGGGCGCGGAGCGCCTAGCGGTAGTCGCCGCCGAAGCCGTAGTCGTCGAGCGGGACCGCAGCGCCGGTGGTCTGGCCGAAGCCTTCCGGGCTGTAGTACTGGTCGTCGTACGACGGCACGGCGTACGCCGCGGCGCGCGCCTCCTCGGTCGGCTGCACCTGGATGTTCCGGTACCGGTTGATGCCGGTACCCGCCGGGATCAGCTTGCCGATGATGACGTTCTCCTTGAGACCGATCAGCTTGTCCGAGCGGCAGTTGATCGCCGCATCGGTCAGCACGCGAGTGGTCTCCTGGAAGGACGCCGCCGACAGCCACGAGTCCGTCGCCAGCGACGCCTTCGTGATGCCCATCAGCACCGGGCGACCCGACGCGGGCTCGCCACCCTCGGCGACGACGCGGCGGTTGCTCGCCTCGAACTCGGCCCGCTCGACCAGCGAACCGGGCAGGAACTCCGTCGCACCCGAGTCGATGATCGTGACGCGGCGCAGCATCTGGCGCACGATCACCTCGATGTGCTTGTCGTGGATCGACACACCCTGGCTCCGGTACACCTCCTGAACCTCGTTGACCAGGTGGATCTGCACCTGGCGCGGGCCCATCACGCGCAGCACCTCGTGCGGGTCGGCAGCACCCTCCATCAGCTGCTGGCCGACCTCGACGTGGTCACCGTCCGCCAGCAGGCGCTCGGAACCGTCGTCGTGCTTGAAGACGCGCAGCCGCTGACGCTTGGACAGCTTGTCGTAGACAACCTCTTCGCCACCGTCGTCCGGGACGATGGTGATCTTGTAGAAGCGGTCGCCGTCCTCGAGCTGCACCCGACCGGTGACGTCGGCGATCGGGGCCTTGCCCTTCGGGACGCGGGCCTCGAACAGCTCCTGGACACGCGGCAGACCACCGGTGATGTCGGCCGCGCCTGCCGCACCACCCTGGTGGAAGGTACGCATCGTCAGCTGGGTACCGGGCTCGCCGATCGACTGGGCGGCGACGATGCCGACGGCCTCGCCGATGTCGACCAGCTTGCCGGTCGCCATCGAACGGCCGTAGCAGGTCGCGCAGACGCCGGTGCCGGTGGTGCAGGTGAGCACGGAGCGCACCTTCACCTCGGTGACGCCGGCGGCGAGCAGCGCGTCGATCGCCGGGTCGCCCAGGTCGTGACCGCGCTCGACGATCACGTTGCCGTTCTCGTCGACCGCGTCCGCGGCCAGGGTGCGGGCGTACGTCGAGGTCTCGACGTGCGCATCGCGGATGACCGAGCCGTCCGGCTGCTTCTCCGAGATCGTGGTGACGATGCCGCGCTCGGTGCCACAGTCGACCTCGCGGACGATGACGTCCTGCGAGACGTCCACCAGACGACGGGTCAGGTAGCCCGAGTCGGCGGTGCGCAGCGCGGTGTCGGCCAGACCCTTACGGGCACCGTGCGTGTTGATGAAGTACTCGAGCACGGTCAGGCCCTCCTTGAAGGAGGACTTGATCGGACGCGGGATGAACTCACCCTTCGGGTTCGTCACCAGACCCTTCATGCCCGCCAGCGAGCGGACCTGCGTCATGTTGCCCGCCGCGCCGGACTTCACGATCATCGGGATCGGGTTGTTGTCCGGGAAGTGGGCCTCCATCGCCTTGCCGACCTCGTCGGTGGCCTCGGACCAGATCTTGACGAGGGCACTGTTGCGCTCGGCGTGGTTGAGCGCGCCGCGCTGGTACTTCTTCTCGATCTGATCGGCCTGCGCCTCGAAGGACTCCATGATCTGAGCCTTCTCCGGCGGCACCAGCACGTCCGAGATGGACACGGTGACACCCGAGCGGGTCGCCCAGTAGAAGCCGGTGTCCTTCATTTTGTCGACGGTCTGCGCGACGACAATCATCGGGTACCGCTCGGCGAGATCGTTGATGATCGTCGCCTGACGCTTCTTCGGCATCTGCTCGTTGACGAACGGGTAGTCCGCGGGCAGCAGCTCGTTGAACAGGACGCGGCCGAGGGTGGTCTCCGCGACCCAGCCCTGACCGTAGTCCCAGCCGTCCGGGAACAGCTCGTCCTCGATGTCGGCGGACGGACGCTGCGTCGTCAGCCGCACCTTGATCCGCGACTGCACCGACAGCGCGCCACGGTCGACGGCCATCTGGGCCTCGGCGGGCGACGAGTAGACACCCTGCTCCGGCGCGTCGGCGGTGGCCGCGGCCAGCTCGCCGATCGCACCGTCGTCCATCCGGGTCAGGTGGAACAGGCCGGTGACCATGTCCAGACGCGGCATGGCGAGCGGCCGACCCGACGCGGGCGAGAGGATGTTGTTCGAGGACAGCATCAGGATGCGGGCCTCGGCCTGCGCCTCGGCGGACAGCGGCAGATGGACGGCCATCTGGTCACCGTCGAAGTCGGCGTTGAACGCCTCACACACCAGCGGGTGCAGCTGGATGGCCTTGCCCTCGACGAGCTGCGGCTCGAACGCCTGGATACCAAGGCGGTGCAGCGTGGGTGCACGGTTCAGCAGCACCGGGTGCTCGGCGATGACCTCTTCGAGGACATCCCACACCTGGGCGCGCTGCCGCTCCACCATGCGCTTCGCCGACTTGATGTTCTGCGCGTGGTTCAGGTCGACCAGACGCTTCATCACGAACGGCTTGAACAGCTCGAGCGCCATCAGCTTCGGCAGGCCGCACTGGTGCAGCTTGAGCTGCGGGCCGACGACGATGACCGAACGGCCCGAGTAGTCGACGCGCTTACCGAGCAGGTTCTGCCGGAAACGACCCTGCTTGCCCTTGAGCAGATCGGACAGCGACTTGAGCGGACGGTTGCCCGGGCCCGTGACTGGCCTGCCGCGACGACCGTTGTCGAACAGGGCGTCCACCGACTCCTGCAGCATCCGCTTCTCGTTGTTCACGATGATCTCGGGGGCGCCGAGATCGATCAGACGCTTGAGGCGGTTGTTGCGGTTGATCACGCGGCGGTACAGGTCGTTCAGGTCGGAGGTCGCGAAGCGGCCACCGTCGAGCTGCACCATCGGGCGCAGCTCCGGCGGGATCACCGGAACGGCGTCGAGGACCATGCCCATCGGCGAGTTGCCGGACTGCTGGAACGCCGCGACGACCTTGAGCCGCTTGAGCGCACGGAGCTTCTTCTGGCCCTTGCCGCTGCGGATGGTCTCGCGGAGGTTCTCGGCCTCGGCATCGATGTCGAAGTTCTTCATCAGGATCTGGATGGACTCCGCGCCCATCGCGCCGGTGAAGTACTCGCCGTAGCGGTCGACGAGCTCGCGGTAGATGCTCTCGTCGATGATCAGCTGCTTGACGGCCAGCTTCGTGAAGGTGGTCCAGATCTCCTCGAGCCGGTCCAGCTCGCGCTGGGCACGGTCGCGGAGCTGACGCATCTCCCGCTCGCCGCCGTCCTTGACCTTGCGGCGGACGTCGGACTTGGCGCCCTCGGCCTCGAGCTCGGCGATGTCCGCCTCGAGCTTCTGCGCGCGGGCCTCCAGGTCGGCATCGCGTTGGTCGGCGATGGTCTTCTTCTCGACCTCCATCTCCGCCTCGAGCGTGGACAGCTCGTTGTGACGCAGCTCGTCGTCGACGCCGACGATCACGTACGCGGCGAAGTAGATGATCTTCTCGAGATCCTTCGGCGCCAGGTCCAGCAGGTAGCCGAGCCGGCTCGGCACGCCCTTGAAGTACCAGATGTGGGTGACCGGGGCGGCGAGCTCGATGTGGCCCATCCGCTCACGACGCACCTTCGCCCGGGTCACCTCGACGCCGCAGCGCTCACAGATGATGCCCTTGAAGCGGACCCGCTTGTACTTGCCGCAGTAGCACTCCCAGTCCCGGGTGGGGCCGAAGATCTTCTCGCAGAAGAGGCCGTCCTTCTCGGGCTTGAGCGTGCGGTAGTTGATGGTCTCCGGCTTCTTGACCTCGCCGTAGGACCACTGCCGGATGTCCTCCGCGGTGGCGAGACCGATGCGGAGCTCATCGAAGAAGTTGACGTCGAGCACGTAACTTCCTTTCCCCTGTTCGGGTTGAAATTGCTGCTAGTTCGCTATTGCTGCCGGGCCCCGGTGCGGGCGCAGCACGCTGACTGTGTGTGTCCTGCGTCGCTGCGCTCGCACCGGGTCGGCTCCTAGTTGGCGAGGTCGTCGACCGTCGCAGCCTCGTTCCGGGACAGGTTGATGCCCAGGTTCGCTGCCGCCCGCTCGAGGTCCTCGTCGTCGCCGTCCCGCATCTCGATCGCGGCGCCGTCGCTGGAGAGCACCTCCACGTTCAGGCAGAGCGACTGGAGCTCCTTGAGGAGGACCTTGAACGACTCGGGGATGCCCGGCTCGGGGATGTTCTCGCCCTTGACGATGGCCTCGTACACCTTCACGCGGCCGACCACGTCGTCCGACTTGATGGTCAGCAGCTCCTGCAGCGTGTACGCCGCACCGTAGGCCTGCATCGCCCAGCACTCCATCTCACCGAAGCGCTGGCCACCGAACTGGGCCTTACCGCCGAGCGGCTGCTGGGTGATCATCGAGTACGGACCGGTCGACCGCGCGTGGATCTTGTCGTCGACCAGGTGGTGCAGCTTGATGATGTACATGTAACCGACCGACACCGGGTACGGGAACGGCTCGCCGGAGCGGCCGTCGAACAGGGTGGCCTTGCCGTCGGGCCCGACCATCTGCTCGCCGTCACGGTTCGGCAGCGTCGCGCCGAGCAGGCCGGTGAGCTCGTCTTCCTTGGCACCGTCGAACACCGGGGTGGCGATGTTCGAGTCGGCGGGAGCCGAGAGCATCTCCTCGGGCAGGCTCTGCGCCCAGTCCGGGCGGGTGCCGTCGCCGGCGACCTGCACGTTCCAGCCGGTCTTGCCGATCCAGCCGAGGTGGGTTTCGAGGACCTGACCGATGTTCATACGACGCGGGACGCCGTGGGTGTTCAGGATGATGTCGACCGGGGTGCCGTCGGGCAGGAACGGCATGTCCTCCTGCGGGAGGATCTTGCCGATGACGCCCTTGTTGCCGTGCCGGCCGGCGAGCTTGTCGCCGTCCTGGATCTTGCGCTTCTGCGCCACGTACACCCGGACCAGCTCGTTGACACCGGGGGGCAGGTCGTCGTCGTCCTCGCGCGAGAACACGCGGACGCCGATCACCTTGCCGGTCTCACCGTGCGGCACCTTCAGGGAGGTGTCGCGCACCTCGCGGGCCTTCTCACCGAAGATCGCGCGCAGCAGGCGCTCCTCCGGCGTCAGCTCGGTCTCGCCCTTCGGGGTGACCTTGCCGACCAGGATGTCGCCGTCCCGGACCTCGGCGCCGATCCGCACGATGCCGCGCTCGTCGAGGTCCGCGAGGACCTCGTCGGAGACGTTCGGGATGTCCCGGGTGATCTCCTCGGCACCGAGCTTGGTGTCGCGGGCATCGATCTCGTGCTCCTCGATGTGGATCGAGGTGAGCACGTCCTCCTCAACGAGGCGCTGCGACAGGATGATCGCGTCCTCGTAGTTGTGGCCCTCCCACGGCATGATCGCCACGAGCAGGTTCTTGCCGAGCGCCATCTCACCGTTCTCGGTGCAGGGACCGTCGGCGAGGACCTGGCCGGACTCGACCCGCTGCCCCTCGTCCACGATCGGACGCTGGTTGGAGCAGGTGCCCTGGTTGGAGCGGGCGAACTTGTTGAGGCGGTAGGTCTTGCGGCTGCCGTCGTCGGCCATCACCGTGACGTAGTCCGCGGACACCTCCTCGATGACACCGCTCTTCTCGGTGACGATGACGTCACCGGCGTCGACCGCGGCGCGCAGCTCCATGCCGGTGCCGACCAGCGGCGACTCGGAACGGACCAGCGGCACGGCCTGACGCTGCATGTTCGCACCCATCAGGGCGCGGTTGGCGTCGTCGTGCTCGAGGAACGGGATCATCGCGGTGGCGACGGAGACCATCTGCCGCGGCGAGACGTCCATGTAGTCGACGTCGGTCGACGCGACGAACTCGACCTCGCCGCCCTTCTTGCGGACGAGCACGCGGTCCTCGACGAACCGGCCGGACGTGTCGACGGGCGAGTTGGCCTGCGCGACGACGTGGCGGTCCTCCTCGTCGGCGGTCAGGTAGTCGACCTGGTCGGTGATGACACCGTCCTCGACCTTGCGGTACGGGGTCTCGATGAAGCCGAACGGGTTCACCCGCGCGTACACCGACAGCGAGCCGATCAGGCCGATGTTCGGACCCTCGGGGGTCTCGATCGGGCACATGCGGCCGTAGTGCGAGTGGTGGACGTCGCGGACCTCGAGGCCAGCGCGCTCACGGGACAGACCGCCGGGGCCGAGCGCCGAAAGGCGACGCTTGTGGGTCAGACCCGAGAGCGGGTTGTTCTGGTCCATGAACTGCGACAGCTGGGAGGTTCCGAAGAACTCCTTGATCGCGGCGACAACGGGCCGGATGTTGATCAGGGTCTGCGGCGTGATCGCCTCGACGTCCTGGGTCGTCATCCGCTCACGGACGACGCGCTCCATGCGGGACAGGCCGACCCGGATCTGGTTCTGGATCAGCTCGCCGACCGTGCGCAGGCGACGGTTGCCGAAGTGGTCGATGTCGTCGACCTCGACGGGCACCTCCACACCCCCCGGCACGGTCATCGACTGGTCACCGGCGTGCAGGCGCACCAGGTACTCGATCGTCGCGACGATGTCTTCCTCGGTGAGGGTCGACGCGGTGATCGGCTGGCCGGTGTTCACGCCCAGCTTCTTGTTGATCTTGTAGCGACCCACGCGCGCCAGGTCGTAGCGCTTCTCCTTGAAGAACAGGTTCTCCAGCAGGGTCTGCGCGGACTCCTTGGTCGGCGGCTCACCCGGACGCAGCTTGCGGTAGATGTCGAGGAGCGCCTCGTCGGTGCCCGCGGTGTTGTCCTTCTCCAGCGTGGACATCATGATCTCGGAGAAACCGAACCGCTCGGTGATCTGCTCAGTGGTCCAGCCGAGGGCCTTGAGCAGAACGGTGACCGGCTGACGACGCTTGCGGTCGATGCGGACGCCGACGGTGTCGCGCTTGTCCACGTCGAACTCGAGCCAGGCACCGCGACCCGGGATCACCTTGACGCTGTGCAGCGTCTTCTCGGTGGCCTTGTCGATCGACTCGTCGAAGTACACGCCGGGCGAGCGGACGAGCTGCGAGACGACGACACGCTCGGTGCCGTTGATGATGAAGGTGCCCTTGTCGGTCATCATCGGGAAGTCACCCATGAAGACCGTCTGGCTCTTGATCTCGCCGGTGTTGTTGTTGATGAACTCGGCAGTGACGAACAGCGGTGCCGCGTACGTCATGTCCTTGTCCTTGCACTCCTCGACGGAGGCCTTGACCTCGTCGAAGCGCGGATCGGAGAAGGACAGGGACATCGAGCCCGAGAAGTCCTCAATCGGGGACAGTTCGGCGAGGATGTCCTCCAGGCCGCCGGTGGCACCCTCGTCGCCGCGGGCCTTGGCCCGCTCGCGGGATGCCGGCGAGCCGATCAACCACTCGAAGGAATCGGTCTGAAGATCAAGTAGACCCGGAACTTCGAGGGGTTCGCGAATCTTCGCGAACGACACCCTCTTCGGGGCTCCGGGGATTCCGGCCTTGGTCTGGCTAGAGACTGCCAAGATGCGTCCTTCCAGCACCTCACGCGGGCCGCTCGCTGGAGTGCGACCGCCGCTGTATCTGCTTCTTCTGTGGGGCGAATTCGCTGGTCACGACCCGAACGAAACTCGTCAACACAACGCAGGAAGCGGAAACTTCGATGCGGCACGGTCGAGAGGTAGGACAGGAGGCAGCCAGCGCAACGTCCAAAGGTACCGGAATTCGGCAGATAACACAACCTGGGCAGCGTCGAGCGCCCGACTCTGTCAAATCGGCACCCGGTCGCAACCGGGCCCCAAGCGTGCGGGGAGGTGCGGTCGTGCGAGGCGTGGTCGAAATGCGTGTCCCGCGGCGATCGCGTTCGATACCGGCGGCCGGACACCTGCCTGCTCGATACCTGTGCGTGCTCGCGCCCGATGCCTCCATTTGCGCCGGCGCGTGATCACCCGGACTCGCGATTCCTCGCAGTCTCGACCAATAGAGTGACGCCTCCCGGGCCTTCCGTCAAGAGCGACTCCGACTTTCGGCTCAGCGGTCGCGAATGTCGGACAGCAGCCAGGTGCCGTCGACCCTCGCCATCGTCACCGACAGCGGCCCCTCCGCGCTGCCCTGCTCAACGCCGTCGTTGCTCGCGCTGACGTTCATGCTCGCCACCAACTCCGCGCGATCGTCGTCGAGCAGCTTCACCCCGATGTCGGTGACCTGCGCATTCGTTGCCGTCTTCGTCTGGGTCACCGCGTCTCGGGTGACCTGAGCGGTCTCGTCGAACTGGGTGCGCATGTCGTCGGTGAGGACGGCTCGCGCGTTGTCGAAGTCCTGATCGACGGTGTCGAACTTGTAGGTGTACAGGGTCTGGATGGCGTCCCGTGCCGCCGCGGACACCCGGGTGGTTTCCGCCGTGTCCACCCACGCCCGGTTCGCCAGGGTGGCCCCGGGCCGGAACGCGGCGACGGCGGCGAACGCCGCGAGGGCCACCGCGACGATCCCGATCACCGCGACCGATCGCCACCCCGCCCGTTCCGCCGCCGAGACCGGTGCGGTGACCGCGACCCCGGTCGCGTCGTCGCGGCTACGCGGGCGCAGGGCACTGGTCCGGTTGACCGGTCGACCGGGGGGCGGCTCGGTCGCGTCGCCGTCCGCGGTCTCGCGGGCAGGCGCGGTCGATGCGGCGTCGGCCTCCGCGTCCGCGGGTGCGCCGGACACGGCCCCGGTGGGTCCGAGTTCGACGGGCGCGGGCTCGACGGGCGCGGGCTCAACGGCGTCGTGCTCGACGGGCGCGGGCGGCTCCCCTACCGCACGGTCGACGGCCTTCCGGTCGTCGACCGGTACATCCGAGGTCGGATCCTTGGCGCGTCCGGGCGCCTGCCTGCCTGCGATCTTGGGCACGCGACCCTTCGGCTGTGGGGCGCTGGGGGTGCGGCGGGTGGGAGGCACTGGTCGATTCTCCTTGGAACGCTGGCGGACTCGGGGCGACCCGACACCGGTGGCGGGCGGGCGCGATGGTGCGGACCTACTGTCCGCCGGTGCTCTGGTCGGGCGCCGGGGCGGGCACCTCCGGCGCAGGCACGTCCGGCACCGGGGCTGGCGGCGCCGCGCCTGCGTCCATCGCGAGCGGAGCTCCGACGTTCTCGACACGGGACGCCTTCCACTCCCCGTCCGTCTCGGTCAGCCCGATGCGCATCGTCACCTTGACCTTCCTCGGCGGCTGGTCCGGCCACGTGGTGGTCGTGGACAGGATCACCAGCGACGTCGCGGTGCCCTCGTCCCGCGCGAAGTCGGTGAGGGCGGCGTCAATGATCTGCGCCTCGCTCTTCGCACCGGTCTGCCGGACCTGCTCGGTCATCTGGTCCCGCGTCTCGTTCAGCGAGTTGACCATCTCGTCGCCGGTGATCGACGACTCCATGTTCGCGAACGTTTGGTCCAGGTTCGCCGAATCCACGGTGTTGAGGTTGATCGCCGCCTGGCGGGCGCCGGTCAGCGCGTCGTCACGCGCGGCCGCCACCTGCTTGTCGACGACCAGGGCGCGGACCCAGCCGTAGCCGAACCAGGCGGCGGCCGCCAACGCCGCGACGGCGAGGACGCTCACCACGACGAGGGCGGGCTTGAGCAGTGTCGTGCTACGCATCACATCTTCACCCTACTTGAAAGTAACTTCCGCTCGTCGCCGCCGACGTCCGCGCCTGCCACGCCCCGCCTACCGCGGCGTGATTCCCATCAGCGTCGCGAGCTGCGTCGCGATCGGATTGAGGTTCAGTGCGTCCGGAGCCACCTTCGGCTTGTTGTCCCACGGCTGCGGGGTGTCCGGATCCGCGTACACGACCCGGTTCGCCGACCGCACCCCCGTCACACTCCCCAACGGGGTGGTGCAGTTCGCCTGCATGTTGAGCGGGAACTCGTCCCGGGTCGGATCGAAGTCCGGGTTCTCCCGCTTCATCCGGTCGAGAATCTCGTACGTCCCCTCGTAGCCCTGGGTGCAGGGCGGCGGATTGTTCGTCTCCAGCAGCAGACCCTGGTGCAGGGTTCCGTCGCCGGGGGCCGCCGTGCTCGCCCCCGCCGCCAGCGCGGGCAGGAACGTCAACAGAATGTTCAACGCGATCGACCGCGGGCCGAGCGACTCCGACACCAGCGCCAGGTTGTGCAGGTCGCTCGAGAGGGCCGGGCCCGCGGTGTCGATCAGCGATCCCACCTCGGTGCTCGCGTCCGTGCCGGTGCCAATCAGCCTGCGCAGATCCGGATCGCTGTCCCGCAGCTGCGCGGAGATCCGATTCAGGTCCGCGCTGAACTGGCGGATCGAGGACGCCTGCGCCGACTGGGTGTCGAGCACCGTCCGACTGTCGCGGATCAGCGTCAACGTCTGCGGCAGATTCTCGATGCCCGCCTCGGTCAGCGAGTTCAACGAGTCCACCAGGACCTGCATGTCGTCGCCCCGACCGTCGAAGGCCCGACCCAGCTCGGTGACTGTCGTGTTCAGCGAATCCAGCGGAACCGACCGCACCAACGAGTTCACACTCGACAGCACCTGCTCGACGGGGACCGGGATCGACGTGTCCTGCCGGGTGATCGTCGACCCGTCCTGCAGGTACGGCCCGCCCTCGCTGCTCGGCTGCAGATCCACATACTGTTCGCCGATCGCCGACCGGTTCGCCACCACGGCCCGCGCCGTCGCGGGCACCTGCGGGGCGCCGTTGTCGAGCTTCAGGTCCACCTCGACGCCGTCCGCGGTGAGGTGCAGGTCCCCGACCCGCCCAACGGGGACACCCCGATAGGTCACCTCGGCGTTGGTGAAGATGCCCCCCGAATCCGCGAAATCGGCCTTCACCGTGTACTGCCCGAAGCCGAGCAGATTGTCCAGCCGGACGTACTTGGCGCCGACGTACAGCAGACCAACCGCGGCGACCAGGATGAACGCGACCAACTGGACGCGCACCAGCTTCGACCTCATCGGCCACCCACCCCCAGCTTCTCGAGAATTCCGCTGAGCGGGTTCGGCGGGGCCGCCGCATCACCGGACACCGGTTCGGTGCCGGGCGCGGGCGGCTGCCCCGGCGCAGGCTGCGGCGCAGGCACGATCGGCGGCAGCGGCAGTAGCGACACCGTCGGCCACCCCGGACGCGGCCCGTTGCCGTTGTAGTACGGATTGGACGGGTCGACGTTCGGCACGTGCCCGTTGATGCCCGGCGGCGGCGGCACGTACACCGGGTCCGGCATCCCGACCCCGAGCGCCTCCAACTGCTGGCCGAGCCGCATGTCGAGGGTCAGGAAGAGGTTCATCGAGTTGCCGTGGATGACCTTCTCCGCGCCATCCGGGAACGGGAACGTCGGAATCAACGGCAACACCGTGACCAGGTCGTCGCCGGAATCCGCGAGGGCCTGCAGGGTCGGGCGCAGCGCCCGCAGATCCGCGATCAGATTGTCCCGCGAGCGAACCAGCACGTCGCTGCCGACCTGCCCGAGCCGATCCAGCTGCCCGAGCATCTGCACGAACTGCGGCCGCTGCTCGTTCAGCACCTGCACCGCGGGCGGGATCTCCGCGAGGATCCTGTCGATCTGGTCGGTCTGCTGCACGACCCGGCCGCTGAGCGTGTCCAGGCCGTCCAGGGCCCGGGTGATGTCGTCCCGCTGACGGTTGAGGCCCTCGATCAGCGTGTTCGCCTGATCCAGCAGGGACCGCACCCGATCCTCACGGCCACCGAGCGCCGCCGACAGTTCGTGGATGATCGGCTGCAGCTGCGCCACCCCGCCGCCGTTGAGCAGCAGCGACAACGCGCCGAGCACCTGCTCGATGTCGGTGGCGTGGCGCGTCCGATCCACCGGGATCGTCGCGCCATCGGACAGCGGTGCCGAGGACGGATCCAGCTCCGGCGCGGTCAGCTCGATGAACTTCTCGCCGAGCAGGCTGGTCTGCTGCACGCTCGCCACCGCGTTCGCGGGAAGGCTCACCGCCGAGTCCATCACCACGCCGACCTCGGCGGTCCAGCCGTCGTCCGGGACGTCGATCGTCTCGACCCGCCCGACCGGGACGCCGTCCACCTTCACCGTCGACTGCGGGACCAGGTCGAGGACGTCGTCGAACTGCACGGTCACGTGCATCGGGTTGTCACCGATGTCCGCGCCACCGGGCAACGGGATGCTGTAGATGCCATCCGATCCACACCCCGACACCACCAGCGCAACCGCGCAGGTGCCCGCACCGATCGCGACCGCGCGCCTCAACGAACGCTCCTGTCCCACCCGCGTCACCGCGCCTCCCCGCCCCACTGCCCACGCGGTGGCCGTTCCCACCCGTTTCACTGCCCACGCGGTGGCCGTTCCCACCCGTTTCACTGCCCACCCCGGGGAATGTTCTGGTCACTCAGACCCGGTGCCTGCGAGTTGCCCAGCCGCGGCGAGATCTGTCCCGGCACCGTCCCCGGCTGGGACGGGCGCTGCAGATTGTCACCGCTGAGAATCCCGAACGGAAGGTTCAGCGTCGGGGTCTTCACACCCGCGGTGACCTGGCCCATGATCGCAGCGCAATTGTCGATCACCGGTCGCATCTGCCTGCTCAGCGCATCGAACTTCGGATCCCCCGGCATCAATTTGCCGAGGTCCATCAGCTTGCAGAGCGTCCCGAACGGGTCCTGGGTCTCCGGCAGATTGACCCGGGAGGCCAGGGTGCCCGATTCCGCGTCGTACGAGTTGACGACGTTGCTGATCGCCAGCGGCAGCGTGGTCAGCGCGTCCACCAGATCCTGCCGATTGTCGGCAAGGGTCTGCGTCACCTGCACCAGCCCCTCGGCGTTGCTGGTGACCAGGTCCTCGTTGTCCCGGATGAACACCGCCACATCACCGAGCGTCACCGACAACTGGTTCAGCGCCGCCCCCAGGTTCTCGCGCTCCCCGTCGAGGAAGCCGGTCAGGTCGGCCAGCTGACCGTTGAACTGCCGGACCTGCTCGTCGTTCGCGGCCAGCGCGCTGACGAACGTCTGCAGGTTCCGGACCGTGTCGAACAGGTCCCCCCGCGAGTAGTTCAGCGTCGCCGCCGCCTTCGACAGCTCGGTGATCGTGGTGCCGAGCGCGGCACCGTTGCCGTCGAGGTTCTCGGCCGCCGTGTCCACCAGCGTCGACAGGGCGCCGTCCTTGTTCGCCCCGTTCGGCCCCAGCGCATCGGACAGCTCCTCGATGCTCGAGTAGAGCTGATCCACCTCGACCGGGGTCGCCGTCCGCTCCCGCGGGATGGTCGCACCGGAGGCCATCACGTCCCCACCCGAGTAGGCGGGCGCGAGCTGGATGTACCGGTCCGCGACCACCGACGGCGTCACCTGCGCGGCCTTCGCGTCCGCCGGGATGTCGACACCCCGATCGACCCGCATCACGACCCGCACCTGGTCGCCGAGCGGGGTGACCTCGTCCACCGACCCGACCTTGACCCCGAGGACCCGCACGTCGGAACCGGTGTAGATGCCGACGGACTTGTCGAAGTAGGCGGTGATCTTCGTCGTCCCGGCCCTGGTGAACAGCCACCAGCCGCCGACGCCGAGCACCAGCGCGACCACCAGCACGCCGACGGTGGTCAGGACCTGCGCGCGGCTGAACTTCGGCATCCGGCCGGACGTCATCCCCGTCATCAGTTACCCCCCAGGGTGCGCACCGGATCCCGGTATCCGGGGATCAGCGGGAGCTGCGGCGGCGTCAGGTTCACCACGACCTGGTCGAACCAGCGACCGTTGCCGACGATGTTCGCGTACAGCCGGGTGAACGGTGCGTACAGCTTGATCGCCCGGTCCAGGTTGTCGTTGTTGTCCTGCAGGATCTGCACGACGCCCCGCAACTGCTCAAGCGCGGGACCGATCTGCGCCTCGTTGTCCCGCACCAGCCCGGTCAGCTGCTGCGACAGTCGCTGCGTCCCCGTCAGCAGTTGCGCGATGGACTGCTGGCGCGCGTTGAGCTCCCCGAGCAGCAGACCGCCGCTGGCGATCAGCTCGGTGAACTCGGCGTTCCGGTCCGCCAACACCGTCGACGTCTTCGCCGTCGCCGCGAACAGCTTCGTCAGCTCGGCGTCGCGGCTCTCGATCGTCCTCGACAGCCGGGCAACCCCGTCGAGCGAGGCCCGGATGTCGGCGGGTGTGCCCTCGAACGCCTCCGACAACGTCCGCATGCTCTCCGCCAGCTGCGGGGTGTCGACCTCGCCGAGGGTCGTCGCGGCGCTGGAGAAGGCGTCGATCACGTCATAGGGCGACGTGGTGCGTTCCAGCGGGATCGGATCGGCCGGCTTCAACGTCGACGACCCGCGCGGGTCGAGCGCCAGATACTTCTGCCCCAGGATCGTCTTGATCTGGATCGACGCGGTGGTCTGGTCGCCGACCCAGGCGTCCTTCACCTTGAAGGCGACGTCGACCTTGTCCCCGGCGAGGGTGACCTCGGTGACCTTGCCGACCTTCACGCCCGCGATCCGCACCTCGTTGTCCGGCTTGAGGCCCGCGGCCTCACTGAACTCCGCGCGATACGTCGCACCGGCGCCGATGATCGGCAGGTCGTCGAGGAAGAACGCCGACATCGTCGCGAGGAGGACGAGCGCGATGCCGAGGGCGCCGGTGGTCGCGGGGCTGCGCCGCTTCGTGCTCACTGGCCCGCCCCGTTCGCCGAGCACCGCGGTGCCGAGTTGGTGTAAATCGGCTGGTTGACGGTGGGCAGGCCGGTGGGCAGGTTCAGGTACTTCGATTCACCGGGGCCCGCGACCACGTCGATGCCGCACAGGTAGAACTGGAACCACGACCCGTAGCTGGCGATCCGGCTCAGCTTCTCCAGCTTCACCGGCAGGTTCGCGAGGATCTTGTTCACCGCCGCATCCTGCTCGTTCAGCGTGCCAGCGAGGGTGTTCAGCGCCGACACCGATCCCTGGATCGACGGCCGGGTCGGCTCGAGCACGTCGGCCGCGGTGTCGGTGAGGGTGGCCAGCGAGGTCACCGCCTCCCCGACGACACCGCGGTCGTTGGCGAGCCCGGTCACCAGCTGCTGGGTGTTCACGATCAGTGAGCTGAGCTCGTCGTCGTGCCTGTTCACCGTCTCCAGCACGCCGTTGAGGTTGTTGATGACGTCCCCGATCACCCGATCCTTGTCGGCGATCGTGTTGGTCAGCGATGCGGTGTTGCGGACCAGTTCCGAGATGGTGCCGCCCTCCCCCTGGAACACCTGGATGATCTGGTACGACAGCTTGTTCACGTCGTCGGCACTGAGCGTCTGGAACAGCGGTCGGAAGCCGTTGAACAGGGTCGTCAGGTTGACCGCAGGCTTGGTGTGGTCGAGGGCGATCGTCTGACCCTCGGTCAGCTTCATGCCCTGCGGGCCCTCGCCCTGCTCGAGCGCGATGTAGCGCTGCCCCACCAGGTTCCGGTATCGGATCACGGCCCGGGACCCGGCGGGCAGCCAGTCCCGGTCGGACAGCGAGAACTCGACCTTCGCCTCACGGTCGTTCACGATCGAGATGTCGTCGACCTGCCCGACCCGGACACCCGCGATCCGCACCTCGTCCCCCTTGTTCAGCGAGGTGACATCGGAGAACACCGCATTGAACCTGGTGCCGCCGCCGCCTCCGCTATTCGCGATCGTGAGCGCCAGCGTCGTGGTCGCGACGATGGTGACGACGGCGAAGATGACGAGCTTGGTCAGCGGGCCCCCGAGCCCCCGCAACTGGGCCTTCATCGGACGCTCACCTCCGTCCCCCTCAGTGCAGGCGCCCCCAGCAACGTGGTCCAGCCCGGCACGTTCTCGGGCAGTGCGCCCGTCCCCTCCCCGTAGATGACGGCGAGGGTGTCCTGCTCGAACGTCGACCCGGTGTAGCGGGCGGGGGTGGTCTGCGCCGCAGGAACCGGCGCGAACTGCGGGCGTTCCGGCGACGGCACGTACGCCGGTCCGGGGTTCCGCGATGGCACCTGGTAGGCGCCGTCGTTGTACGAGCCGCCCGGGTACTGCGGGAACTTGTCGCCCGGCGCGGCCGGGGTGTAGCACTTGGCCCCGCGGTTGTCGAAGAGTCGCGGCTCATCCTGGTTCGGCAGGTAGCGACCCTTCGGGTTGACGAAGACCGTCGCGGCGCGGGCGCCGGGATGATCCTGCAGGCTGCCATCGGGGTTGAGGCCGAGGATCGCGCTTGCGCTGTGCACGATCGGCACGAACTGCGCGAACGTGCACCCGAATGTGGGTGACGCGGCCGCGAGCACCTCGAGGCTGGCGCGCGAGTCCTCGGCGATCGAGATCAGCGTGTCCCGGTTCGCGGTGAGGAAGTCGGCGGTGCTGCCCGCCGCCCCGGTCGCCGCCGACATCAGCGTCCGGATCTGGTTCTGCTGCTGCACCACGGTCGCGCCGGTCGTGCGCAGGTTGTCGAGGGCAACCACCAGGTCCGGCGCCGCGTCCGCGTAGGTCTGAGAGAAGTCGGCGAGGCCCTTGAGACCCTGCTCCAGGTTCGGCAGCTCGGTGTTGACACCGGCGAAGATGGTCTCCAGCCGTTCCAGGCTGAGCCCGATCTCGTTGCCGCGACCGGACAGTGCCTGGTTCAGCGCGCCGAGCGTGTTCGCGAGGTCCTGCGGCGGTACCGCCTGCAGCAGCGGGAGCAACCCGTCGAGCAGTTCGCCGACCTCAATGGCGTTGCCGCTCTTGTCCTGGTGCAGGGTGTCCCCCTCGGTGATCGGGGCCGCGGTGTCGCCGGCAGGCACGATCAGCGAGACGTACCGCTCGCCGAACAGCGTCTTCGGCAGCAGCCGGGCGGTCGTGTTCGACGGGATCAGCGCGGCCTTGTCCGGGTCGATCGCAAGGACGGACGTCACCTCCCCCTCCTCCGTCGACGAGGACCGCACCTCACCGACGATCAGTCCCCGAACCTTCACATCCGCGTGCGAGGGCAGCGAGTTGCCGACCGTGTCGGTCACCAGGTTGACGGTGACGACCTTCGTGAATGTCTTGTTGTACATCCCGATCGTGAACGTCAGGAACAGCGCCAACATCAGGAAGAAGACCAGCCCGAGCAGTCGCCTACGCACCACCGACCCGCCGGCGCTCATCCCGCCACCCGCACCGTCGTGGTGGTGCCCCAGATCGCGAGGCTGAGGAAGAAGTCCAGCACCGCGATCGTGACGATCGCGGTCCGCACGGCGCGCCCCACCGCGACGCCGACGCCCGCCGGACCGCCGGACGCGGTATAGCCGTAGTAGCAGTGGATCATGATCAGCACGAACGCGAAGACCAGCACCTTGCCGAACGACCATAGGACGTCCGCCGGTGGTAGGAACAGGTTGAAGTAGTGGTCGTAGGATCCGCTCGACTGCCCGTTGAACAGGGTGCTGATCAGGCGGGACGCGAAGTACGACGCGAGCAGGCCGACGATGTACAGCGGGATCACCGCGACGAACCCGGCGACCATCCGGGTGGTCACCAGGAACGGCACCGACGGCACCGCCATCACCTCGAGCGCGTCGATCTCCTCGGAGATCCGCATCGCACCCAGCTGCGCGGTGAAGCCGCACCCGACGGTCGCGGAGAGCGCGAGCGCGGCCACGATCGGCGCGATCTCGCGGGTGTTGACGTACGCGGACAGGAAGCCGGTGAGCACGGAGCTGCCGAGCTGATCGAGCGCCGCATACCCCTGCAGTCCGACGACGACGCCGGTGAAGCCGGACATCATCACGATGACGCCGATGGTGCCGCCGATCACGGCGAGCGCCCCGCTGCCGAAGGTGACCTCGGCGAGCAGGCGCAGGACCTCCCTGCCGTAATGCGTGATCGTGCGCGGAATCCACCCGATCGCGCGGGCGTAGAACGACATCTGGTCGCCCGCCCGGTCGAGCATGTTCAGCGGGGCGCGACCGACCCGGCGCGCGGTCAGCAGGGCACGGTCACCGCGACCTCGTGCGATGGTCATCGGTCAGGCCCCCTTCGCCGGGACGATCTGCAGGTACACCATGGTCAGGATCAGGTTGGCGAAGAAGAGCAGCAGGAACGTGATGACGACCGTCTGGTTCACCGCCTCGCCGACCCCCTTCGGACCCGGGTTCGGGTGCAGCCCCTTGTACGCCGCGATCACGCCAGCGATGACACCGAAGATCGCGGCCTTCGCCTCGGCGATGTAGAGGTCCGGTAGCTGCGCCAGCGCCGAGAACGACGCCAGGTAGGCGCCCGGCGTGCCACCTTGCAGGATCACGTTGAAGAAGTAGCCGCCCGCGATGCCGACGACCGAGACGAGTCCGTTGAGCAGCACCGCAACGAGGACCATCGCGAGGACCCGAGGCACGACGAGACGCTGGATCGGATTGATCCCGAGCACCTCCATCGCGTCGATCTCCTCGCGGATGGTGCGGGAACCCAGGTCCGCGGTGACCGCCGATCCGGCGGCGCCCGCGATCAGCAGTGCCGTCACGATCGGGCTGCCCTGCTGGATCACGGCCAGCACGCTCGCGGCACCGGTGAACGACTCGGCGCCGAGCTGCTTGATCAGTGACCCCGTCTGCAACGACACCACCGCACCGAACGGAATCGCGACGAGCGCGGTCGGCAGGATGGTGACGCTCGCGATGAACCACGCCTGTTCGATGAACTCACGGAACTGGAACGGTCGGCGGAACAGGTTGCGTACGACGTCGACGAACAGTTGGACGATCAGCCCGGCCTGGGTCAACGCTGCTGAGATCGGGCCAAGCAGCGTGCTCTTCGAACCCCCCACCCGCGGTCTACCCGTGACTCCAGGACGACCCCGCGTTGTCCCCCGTTGCTCCGCCCGGCGCGGATTCGCTGTACACCGGGATCACCTGGGTGGCGGCATCGTCGTCGCCCAGGCTCTCGCGGATGCTGCGCTGCGCCTCCGGCGGCAGGGTGTGCAGGATCGACCGCACCCTGGCCTGCCGACGGCCAACGGCCTGCCGGGTCGGCATGCCGGGGGTCGCCTGCATCTGCGGGACCACCCCGGACACCTCCTGGGAGCCGTCATGGTGCCCGGCCTCCTTCAGCGCCAGCTCGGCCGCCATCTGCGAGTCGTCCTTCTCCTCGGACATGCCGATCGGGCCGATCTTGCTGCCGTTGAGGAACTGCTTGACGACGGGCTCCTCGCTGGTGAGCAGCACCTCGCGGGGACCGAACATGACCAGCTGCTTACGGAACAGCATGCCGAGATTGTCGGGCACGGTCCTGGCCAGGTTGATGTTGTGCGTCACGATCAGGATCGTCGCGTCGATCTGCGCGTTGATGTCGATCAGCAGCTGGCTCAGGTACGTGGTGCGTACCGGGTCGAGGCCGGAGTCCGGCTCGTCGACGAGAATGATCTGCGGATCGAGCACCAGGGCGCGGGCCAGCCCGGCGCGCTTGCGCATACCGCCGGAGATTTCGCCGGGCAGCTTGTTCTCGGCGCCGAGCAGGCCGTTCAGCTCGAGCTTCTCCATCACGATCTTGCGGATGTCGGACTCGGACTTCTTGGTGTGCTCACGCAGCGGGAAGGCGACATTGTCGTAGAGGTTCATCGAGCCGAACAGCGCGCCGTCCTGGAACAGCACCCCGAACATCTGCCGAACTTCGTAGAGTTCCTTCGACGAGCACTGGAGAATGTCGGTGCCGTCGATCACGATCGATCCCTGCTCGGGTCGCAGCAGGCCGATCAGCGACTTGAGGAACACCGACTTGCCGGTGCCGGACGGCCCGAGCAGGGCACTGACCTCACCAGCGGGCAGTGTCAGGCTGACGTCCTGCCAGATCTTCTGCGAGCCGAAGGACTTGGTGAGTCCCTCGACCTTTACCTCTACTCCCACCACTTACCTCCACGCTGTTCGACACGTCACCCCCACTGTGGGTTGGGTCACTCTATCGTATCGATGTGGTACCCGTGACCACGGATCCTACTCACGAGTAAGTACGGAGCGCAATAGCCTGGTTCCCCGCCCTCGGCACCCCGCTCCACCTGCGACGACGTCCTGGACGGCAGCTGGACCGCCGTCCAGGAACCCCACCCGTCCCCGGAACCGAAAGAGGGCCGCTCCCCAACGGGGAGCGGCCCTCTTTCTAACGTGACGCCGAAGCGTTACGCGACAACCGTCTTACTTGACGGTGATGGTCGCGCCTGCAGCCTCGAGCTTCTCCTTGGCGGCGTCGGCCGCGTCCTTGGCAACCTTCTCCAGGATGGCCTTCGGCGCGCCCTCGACGAGGTCCTTGGCCTCCTTCAGGCCCAGGCCGGAGACGACCTCGCGGACGACCTTGATGACCTGGATCTTCTTGTCGCCAGCACCCTCGAGGATGACGTCGAACTCGTCCTGCTCCTCAGCAGCGTCGGCGGCGGCGGCCGGGGCACCGGCAGCGGCGACGGCGACCGGAGCAGCAGCGGTGACCTCAAAGGTCTCCTCGAAGGCCTTCACGAACTCGGAGAGCTCGAGGAGGGTGAGCTCCTTGAACTGGTCCAGCAACTCTTCGGTGGTGAGCTTCGCCATGATGGCGTCCTTCCTGTAAGTCCCATGTCGCTGATCCGCGACGAGCTGGGATGAGTGGTTACGTGATACGCAAGACCGGGTCCGTGTGGACCCGACATCTCGTGCGGATCAGCTTTCGGCTGCGGAGCCTTCCGCGGCCTTCTTCTCCTGCAGCGCGGCGGCCAGTCGGGCCACCTGCGACGCGGGGGCATTGAACAGGCCAGCGGCCTTTGCCAAGTTGCCCTTCATCGCGCCGGCCATCTTGGCCAGCAAGATCTCGCGGGACTCGAGGTCCGCGATCTTGTTGACCTCGTCCACGGACAGCGCAGCGCCGTCCATGTAGCCGCCCTTGATGACGAGTGCCTTGTTGTCCTTCGCGAAGGCCTTCAGTGCCTTCGCGGCGTCGACCGGCTCGCCCTTGATGAATGCAATGGCGGTCGGTCCGACGAACAGGTCGTCAAGGCCCTCAACGCCCGCCTCAGCGGCGGCGCGCTTGACCAGGGTGTTCTTGGCGACGGAGTAGGTAGCGCCTTCTCCGAGCGCGCGACGCAGCTGCGTCAGACTTCCCACCGACAGGCCACGGAACTCCGTGACAACGGCGGCAGTCGAACCCTTGAACTGCTCAGTGATCTCCGCAACCGCGGTGACCTTCTCGGGCTTTGCCATACTTCGCCTCCTCTCGTGACATCGTGTTGGCGTGTGGCGCCGGACGCAGTCGCCCGGGCCGGAAGGGCCGACACACGAAAAACGCCCCGGGCGCAGGGCCACGGGGCGTACACGAGGAAACGGTCCAGCTCACGCCGAACACCTTCCCCAGCCTCGTCCTCCTGCGCGGGCCGCCGGACATGTCCGGACCTTCAATCGGTGCACCGGAACCGGCACAGCGATGACCAACGGTCTTGGGTGGATCTTGTTGGGATGAACTCGAACTAGTCGAACTCTCCGGTAGAGGCTACCGGAGACCAGGCCCGACACCAAATCGACCGGTGCGGGGACGAGAGACGGTGAGGGCCGGTCGGGAGCACTGCCCCCGACCGGCCCTCACCGATCACGCTGTGAACGAACGGGCTACGCCTCGTCCTCAAGGAGGTTGCGGGTGCGGTTCGGATCCACCGGGATGCCCGGTCCGGTGGTGGTCGAAACCGTGACCTTCTTGACGTAGCGCCCCTTGGCCGACGACGGCTTCGCACGCAGGATCTCGTCCAGCGCTGCGCCGTAGTTCTCCACGAGCTTGGCGTCGTCGAACGACGCCTTGCCGATCACGAAGTGCAGGTTGGCCTGCTTGTCGACGCGGAAGTTGATCTTGCCGCCCTTGATGTCCGCGACGGCCTTCGCCACATCGGTGGTGACGGTGCCCGTCTTCGGGTTCGGCATCAGGCCGCGCGGCCCGAGGACGCGGGCGATCCGGCCGACCTTGGCCATCTGGTCCGGGGTGGCGATCGCGGCGTCGAAGTCCAGCCAGCCGCCCTGAATGCGCTCGATCAGGTCCTCGGCGCCAACGGCGTCCGCGCCAGCGGCCTCGGCCTCGGCGGCCTTCTCGCCAGCGGCGAACACGATCACACGGGCGGTCTTACCGGTGCCGTGCGGGAGGTTGACGGTGCCACGGACCATCTGATCCGCCTTGCGGGGGTCGACGCCGAGGCGGACGGCGACCTCGACGGTCGCGTCCATCTTCGAGGAGGAGGTCTCCTTCGCCAGCTTCGCAGCCTGCAGCGGGCTGTAGAGCGTGCTCAGATCGACCTTCTCGGCGGCGGCGAGGTACGCCTTGCTGCGCTTTGCCATGTGTTCTGTCCTTACGTCTCACCCGGCGTCGTCGCACCGGGCGAATGATTCGGTTGTGGTTGCGGGCCTGGCCGGCCCTCCCACGCGTTCTTCGGGTTCCGCGACCTCACGGCGCGGAGGGAGCCTGTCAGCCCTCGACGGTGATGCCCATGGAGCGGGCGGTGCCTGCGATGATCTTCGCGGCGGCGTCGATGTCGTTGGCGTTGAGGTCTTCCTGCTTGGTCTTCGCGATCTCGCGCACCTGATCCATGGTCACGGTCGCGACCTTGGTCTTGTGCGGCTCGCCGGAGCCCTTCTGCACGCCTGCCGCCTTGAGCAGCAGCTTGGCGGCGGGCGGGGTCTTCAGCTTGAAGTCGAAGGTCCGGTCCTCGTAGACCGAGATCTCCACGGGGATCACGTTGCCGCGCTGCGACTCGGTGGCCGCGTTGTAGGCCTTGCAGAACTCCATGATGTTCACGCCGTGCTGACCGAGCGCGGGACCCACCGGCGGGGCAGGGTTCGCCTGACCGGCCTGGATCTGAAGCTTGATCAGCCCTGCGAGCTTCTTCTTCTTGGGGGGCATCTTCGTTCCTAATTCTTGCGGGTGTGTTTCTTGCTGCAGTGCAAGTGTGGGGTCACGCGGGCCGGCGAACGGTGCGCGACGTGATCTTCAAGGCTGCTAGATCTTCGAGACCTGGTTGAACGACAGCTCGACCGGAGTCTCGCGGCCGAAGATCGAGACCAGGACCTTGAGCTTCTGCTGTTCGGCGTTGACCTCGCTGATGCTGGCGGGCAACGTCGCGAACGGACCGTCCATGACGGTGACCGACTCGCCGACCTCGAAGTCGACCTCGATCAGCGGCTTGGCGACGGTCTCCGTTGCTGCCTCGCCTGCCGTGGCCGCGGCCGCGGCGGCGGGCTTCTTGGCGCCCTGCTGCGGCATCAGGAACTTGACGACCTCGTTGATCGACAGCGGTGACGGGCGGGAGGTCGCGCCGACGAAGCCGGTGACGCCGGGCGTGTTGCGCACCGCACCCCAGGACTCGTCGTTGAGCTCCATCCGGACCAGAATGTAGCCGGGCAGCACCTTCCGGTTGACCTGCTTGCGCTGGCCGTTCTTGATCTCGGTGACCTCTTCGGTCGGGACCTCGACCTGGAAGATGTAGTCGCCGACGTCGAGGTTCTGCACGCGCGTCTCGAGGTTGGCCTTCACCTTGTTCTCGTACCCGGCGTACGAGTGGATGACGTACCAGTCACCGGGGGCGCGGCGCAGCGCTGCCTTCATCTCGGCGACCGGATCGACCGCCTCCTCCGCCTCGGCGGGGGCGTCCGGTGCCGCGGCGTCGGAGTCGGCGGCGGGCTCGTCGGTGGCGGCCTCGATGTCGCCGGAGTCGTCGACGATCACACCGTCAGCGGACTCCGCAGCGAGCGCGTCATCGGCAACAGGCTCTCCGGCCAGGGCCTCATTTGCGTCGTTATCGGGGGTGCTCACTGGCGCGCTCGCTTCCTCTCATTGCATTTCGGTGTCCGGGCTCAGCCGAACAACCAGGTGACGCCCTTGATGAACGCCACGTCCAATCCACTGATGTACGCCACCATGAAGGTCACGAAGGCGACCACGACGGTGGTGTAGGTGACCATCTGCTTGCGATTCGGCCAGATGACCTTGCGGAGTTCGGCGATCACCTCGCGCAGGAACCGACGCAGGCGCTTGAAGAAGTTCTCCTTGCGCGGCTTGTCCGCCTTCGCCTTGGCAGGCTTGGCCGGAGTGCCGGCGGTGGCGGCGACCGTGGTCGCCGCGGATGCGTCCGCCGCCGCGTGGGAACGGCGACCCGGACGCTTGCCAGTCGGTCGAGAGGACGGTGCGGCGCCGTTGGCGGCATCGTCGGCGCCCGAGGACCCTGCCGAGTCCTCGGCCTTTCCGCGATCCTCGCTCACCGTAGTTCCTCTCAGTCGCTGACATCCGGAGCAGGGGCGACAGGACTTGAACCTGCAACCTGCGGTTTTGGAGACCGCTGCTCTGCCAGTTGAGCTACGCCCCTTTGGTGGACCGAACCGCTCTCACGAGCCGGTCAACCAGCTCTGTGACCACACAACACGCGCGCCACCCCGCTCGACGTCGTTGACATCGAAGGGCAGCGCGCAGCGCTGAACAATCCCAGAAATCTCAGTGTACTGCACGGTGGTCTGACAAACCCAATCGACCGAACCCTACCGGTATCGTGTTCAGCCGAGCCGGACGGTCGCGGTGGCCCGCCCGAAAATCTTCTTGCCGTCCACCTTGGCCACGATGGCGATCACCGCGGTGCGGGCCTCATCGTCGATCGAGCGTACCTTACCGGTCAGCTCGATCTCGGCACCCCCGCCGCCGTTGGGCACGTAGACGGGGCTCGTGAAACGGACGTTGTACTCGAGCACCGCGCCCGGGTCTCCGAGCCAGGACGTGATGTACCCGGCCCCGATACCCATCGTCAGCATGCCGTGTGCGACCGCCATTGGCAAACCCACTGATCGGGCGACCTCGTCGTCCCAGTGGATCGGGTTCGGATCGCCGGCGACCCCCGCATACTGGACGAGGTCGGCCCGGGTCAACGGAACGGTCTTGGCGGGCAGTTCCTCCCCGACCGCGACCCCCTGGAAGCTCCGCAGCGCCATCACTCACCCTCCTCGACGTGCCGGCCCATCAACGTGGTGTAGGTGGTGAGCACCAGCTCGCCGTCCTGATCGGTGATCTCATTCCGGGTGACGATGATGTCGCTGCCACCCATCACGCGCAGCGAGTCGACGTAGACGTCGCAGTACAGCCGATCGCCGACCTTCATCGGCCGGTTGAACACCAGCCGCTGATCGGTGTGCAGGATGTTGCTCAGGTCCAGTTCGAGCCCGAGCGTGTCGAAGAACTCCTCCTGCGCCATGAACCCGAAGACGGAGATGAACGTCAGCGGCGCCACCAGTCCGTCGTAGCCGAGCTCACGCGCGGCGTCCTCGCTGCGGAACGCCGGGTCGTCGTTCTTGACCGCGCGTGCGTACTCGCGCACCTTCTCGCGGCCGACCTCGTAGTAGTCGCTGAACCTGTGATGCAGGCCAACGAGATCAGCATTCAGTTTCACCGAAGCAGGACCCTTATCTGCACTGGACGCGGCTGAAACACAGCGACGGGCCGGCCACGGGATTCCTCCCGTCCCGGCCCCAGCGTCATAACGAAAAAATCGCGTGCCCCGCATTGGCGGGGCACGCGATTGATGCTACTTGGATTCCCGATGCGCCTGGTGTGTTCCGCAGTTCGGGCAGAACTTCTTCAGCTCGAGCCGGTCGGGATCGTTGCGCCGGTTCTTCTTGGTGATGTAGTTCCGGTGCTTGCATACCTCGCAGGCCAAGGTGATCTTGGGACGAACGTCGGTGGAGGAGGCCACGAGTATGCCTTCTTTCGGAGAAACTGTGGGTCACTCTGATCAGGGTCAATCAGAGCCTTGTCAGGTTTGTAGCGATGGCCGGACTTGAACCGGCGACACAACGATTATGAGTCGTTTGCTCTACCGACTGAGCTACACCGCCTCGATGCATCGGCGCCAGTACACGTGACCCACATGGTACGTGAGCCAGGTACGCAGCACCCATCCAGCGAGCCCCCTAACGGAATCGAACCGTTGACCTTTTCCTTACCATGGAAACGCTCTGCCGACTGAGCTAAGGGGGCATGCTCCGCTGCGCTCTCGCGCTTTGAAGCCTTCCGAAGGTTACACAGTCTCTGTCCGGAGTTCCAAACCGCCTGGTCAGGAGCCGTTTTCAACTTTGCAACCGCCAGGTCCCAGCGAGCTGACGCTCGCCGGGACCCCGGTGTGGCAGGTGTAGGATTCGAACCTACGTAGGCGTAAGCCGACGGATTTACAGTCCGCTCCCATTGGCCGCTCGGGCAACCTGCCTGGTGTCATCCAGGGTTCCTCGGCCGGCCCTCTCGGGCAACCCGGTTCTCCCTGACGCGTTGAGAAGAATACAACTACCGGGGCGGGTGAACGCAAACCGGGTGGTTATCGTGGGTTCTCGAACCCCCGGGACCTGGCCGGGACCGACGAAGTAGGGAGACAAGACGTGGCGGATTCGTCCTTCGACGTGGTGAGCAAGGTGGACCGGCAGGAAGTGGACAACGCGCTGCACCAGGCCGAGAAAGAGCTGAACACGCGCTTCGACTTCCGCGGCACCGGGGCGAGCATCGAGTGGTCGGGAGAGGAGTCGATCACCCTCGCCGCCGAGACCGAGGAGCGCCTCAAGGCCGCACTGGAGGTGTTCAAGGAGAAGCTGATCCGTCGGGACATCTCGCTGAAGGCCTTCGACGCGGGCGAACCCGCCCAGTCCGGAAAGATCTACAAGCTCACCGGCTCCCTCGTTCAGGGCATCTCGACCGAGAACGCGAAGAAGATCTCGAAGAAGATCCGCGACGAGGGCCCGAAGGGCGTCAAGGCGCAGATCCAGGGCGAGGAGCTGCGGGTGAGCAGCAAGAAGCGCGACGACCTGCAGGCCGTGATCGCGCTGCTCAAGGGCGAGGACTTCGGTATCGCGCTGCAGTTCGTCAACTACCGGTAGCACCGGCACACCGGTAGGCACCCGCGTCCCCGCGGCGTCCCCCCCACCGAGTGAACGGAAGCGTTCAGTCGATCTGATCGACTGAACGATCCGTTCACTCCGTTGCGGGCACGGCCCTCCGCTCAGCCCTCGACGACCGGGAGCGTCAACTGCTGACCGGGATCGCCTGCGGCGACGGTGACCCGACGCGGCACCAGCCCGCCGCGGAAGTTCGAATCGCTACCCGACAACGCCACCCGGATGCGGTGGCCGGTGTCGAATCGGTGCACGATCGCGGGGAGCGTCACCTCGGTGCTGGCACCAAGGTCGACGATGCGCACGGGCGCGACCTGCCCGTTGATCAGCGTCGCCGAACCGTCCGGCGCCACGTCGTAGAGCTTCGCGAACATCACGACCGCGTCCCGCTCGTCGCCGACGGGGGTGGGGGTCGTCACGGTCACCGCCAGCTCCGGTGCCCCGACGACGTCGAGCGGGCCGTCGAGCGGCGCTCCGGTCCAGGCAACGACGCTGCCCGGCGGCTGATCCTCCGGCCGCGGGCCGGGATCGACGCGGATGTTCGACGCCGTTGAGCCCTGAACCACCCCGCCCGCCGGGGTGTCGAATGCCGCCGCGCCCGCCCGGATATCGCCGCGGTCGGTCACCAACTGCCCGCCGTCGGACAGGAACAGCGACCGCGGCTCCCCCACGATCGGGCCCGCGGCGGTCGCGTAGCTTTCGGCGATGTCGCCGGCGGCGACCCAGTCCCGGTGGTAGGCGAACGTCGGTCCGGTGTCGACGGCGAGCCCCTTGAGGTGATGCTCGAACCAATCCAGGTAGCGCGCCGTCGGATACTGCGTGTCCGGGTCGGGCCTGCCGAGCCCGCCGAGCAGCAGGTTCGTCTCCCCGCCGGACGAGTGCCCGGACCGCTGCCAGATCATCTTCACCTCGGTTCCCCGCCGCTGCAGCGCCTCGAACGTGGCCTGTGCCTCGTTGAGGGTGAACAGGGTGTCCTCCGCGCCCTGGATCAGCAGGGTGGGGGTATGGATCCGGTCCGCGTACGAGGTGGCCGAGGCGGCCCGCAGGAACCGCACCGCCTGCGGATCCGGGAAGCCCTGCGTAAGCGAGGTGACGAGCGCCCCGCAGGTCGGATCGGCGAAGTTCGGGCAGCCGACAAGCTTGGACGGGTCGGTGCGGTAGCCGTCGGCACCGGGCGCCGTCAGGCCCGCCCCGGTGAACAGGGCCGTCCACGACGTCTTGGTTGCGCCGGGGACCGCGCCGGACACCCCCACGTCGGCTCCCGTGCTGTTCGGCGCCAACGAATAGCTCAGGTCGTTCCAGGTGATCATCGGCACGATCGCATCGATCCGCGGGTCGACGGCGGCCGCGGCGAGCTGGATCGCGCCGCCGTAGGAGCCGCCGACCATACCGACGCGCGGGTCGTTCGGCAGCACCCGGCCGTCCTGCGCGACGACGTCACGCACCACGTGCTCCGCACCCGGCACCGGCTGGGTGTGCGCGGCGTCGGCGTAGGCGATGCCGTCCGCGCCGCCGAGGAAGCTGACGAGGTCCTGCGCGGCCCGGCCGTCGAATTCCGGGTCGTCGAGGGTCACCTTGCACCCGGAGCCGCCGAAGCCGAGACCCGAGTACGCAAGGACCACGTATCCCCGGCCTGCGAGGAACTCGGCGGTCGGCGTCTGGGCGTCCTTGTCCTGGCCGAAGCCGTGGGTGGTGAGCACGGCCGGTGCCGGGTTCGTCACCGACACCCCTACCGGGGTGTAGAGGTCCGCCTCGACGGCGCAGTGCTGGTCGTTCCCGGCCCCGACGGTGGTGTCGAAGTACAGGCTCTTCTTGCTGAACCCGACCGGATCGGCGTGTGCCACGCTCACCGGGAGTGCCGCGCCAACCACCACGGCGACGGCAGCGAACAGGGTTGTCGTCCTCATCTACCGCCCGATCTGCATCGAAGTCCGTATCGGACGGTAAACCTACCCCCGCTACTCGGGGAGCCGGCGACCCGCGAGGTTTTCCAGCCGCTCGATCCGGTCGGCCATCGGGGGGTGTGTGGCGAACATCCGACTCATCTTGTCGCCCGCCCGGAACGGGTTCGCGATCATCATGTGGGACTGCGCAGCGATCTTCGGTTCCGGCGGCAACGGCGCGGCCTGGGTGCCCCGTTCGAGCTTGCGCAGCGCCGACGCCAGGGCCAGCGGGTCACCGGTGAGCTCCGCACCCGACTGATCCGCCTGGTACTCCCGCGACCGCGAGACCGCCAGCTTCACCACGGTCGCGGCGATCGGGCCGAGCAGCGACACCAGCAGCAGCGCGAGCGGGTTCGGGCGGTTCTCCCCGCGTCCACCGAACATGCCAGCGAACATCGCCATGTTCGCCAGCCCGGAGATCACCGCCGCCATCGCACCGGCAACCGAGGAGATCAGGATGTCGCGGTTGTAGACGTGCGAGAGCTCGTGCCCGAGCACCGCACGCAGCTCCCGTTCGTCGAGGATCTGCAGAATTCCGCTGGTGCAGCAGACCGCGGCGTTGCGCGGGTTGCGTCCGGTCGCGAAGGCGTTCGGGGCGGCGGTGGGGCTGATGTACAGCCGCGGCATCGGCTGATGCGCGGCGGTCGCGAGTTCGCGCACGATCTTGTAGATGACCGGCGCCTCCACCTCGGTGATCGGCTGGGCGTGCATCGCGCGCAGGGCGAGCTTGTCGCTGTTGAAGTAGGCGTACGCGTTGGTGCCGACGGCCAGCAGGATCGAGAGGATCAGAATCGTCCGGCTGTTGAACAGGGATCCGACGAAGACGATCAGCGCCGACATGACCACCAGCAGGCCGAAGGTCTTGACCCCGTTCGAGTACCTGTGCACAGCCACCTCATTCCCCTGGCTGGCCGGGACCGGCCCACCACCCGTTGAACGAGGGATCACCTGGAGGGGTTCCCTCGGTGGGAACGTTACTTCAGCCGACGCGGGCGATCGTGTATTCGACCAGGCGTTTCAGTGCCTCGTTCGCCGGTCCCTGCGGCAGCTCCGCGAGCTGGGTGCGGGCGAGGTCGACGTACTCGCCGAGCTTCGCTTTCGCGGCGGCCATCCCCGGCGACCGTTCCAGCAGGCTCAGGGCCTCCGCGACCGCGGCGTCCTCGGTGACCGGCCCGGCAAGCAGTTCCCGGAGGCGGTCGCCGTCGGGGCCCTCCTCGCGGAGCGCGTACAGCACCGGGAGGGTGTGCACCCCCTCCCGCAGATCCGTTCCCGGTGTCTTCCCGGACTGCGCGGACACCGAGGAGATGTCGATGATGTCGTCGACGATCTGGAATGCGGTGCCGATCGCGTCGCCGAGCCGCTCAAGCCGGACCACGTCCTCGGCCGTCGCGCCCGCGAACGTGCCACCGAAACGCCCGCACGCGGCGATCAACGATCCGGTCTTCTCCCACACCACCTTCAGGTAGTGCTCGACCGGGTCCTGGCTCTGCTTCGCCCCGATGGTCTCCCGCATCTGGCCGGTGACCAGCGCGGCGAACGTCTCCGCGATGATCCGGACCGCGTCCGGGCCGAGGGTCGACACCAGCCGTGAGGCGTGGGCGAACAGGTAGTCGCCGGCCAGGATCGCGATGCTGTTGTCCCAGCGGGAGTTCGCGCTCGGCGCGCCGCGCCGCATCGACGCCTCGTCCATCACGTCGTCGTGATACAGCGTGGCCAGGTGCACCAGCTCGACGACGGTCGCGGCGGTGATCACCGCCGGATCGGTGCCCCGCGGCCCCAGCTGGGCGGTCAGCAGGGTGAACAACGGCCGGAACCGTTTCCCGCCCGCCTTGGCCAGGTGTAGGGCGGCCTCGGTGAGAAAGTCCTCTCCGTCGGACAGCTCGCCGACCAGCAGAGCCTCCACGTCGGTCAGACCCGTCCGCACCACCTCGGCCAGTGCCTGGTCGCCCAGATCCACACCGGCGACGACGGTGCTCGTCGCTTCGCTCGTGCTCACGATCTCAGTACCCATCCTGTTCTCCGAGACACCGGCCAAACCGATCCCACTGTCACCGGCCCGACGACTGCTGTGGATGCCCACGGTAGTGGGCACGCGGCGGGTGCGGGGTACCCGGGCTGCCACCGGGCGTGGGGCCGGGCCTGACAAGATACTGCCGTGGTGCCTCCGCCTGCCGAATCCGATCAATTCGCACCGACCGCCGCAACACCGACGGGCGTCCCAGACGCCGCACCGACGGGCGTCCCCGAGCGGACCGAGGTGCTGGTTGTCGGCGCAGGTCCGGCCGGCTCCGCGGCCGCGGCCTGGGCAGCCCGATCCGGCCGCGAGGTGCTGCTGGCGGATGCCGCGGCGTTTCCCCGCGACAAGACCTGCGGCGACGGCCTGACGCCGCGCGCGGTCGGCGAACTGAACCATCTGGGGCTCAGCGAGTGGCTGAGCGGCCGCCCGGTGAACCGGGGGCTGCGGCTGACCGGGTTCGGCAGGGAACTGCAGCTGCAATGGCCGGACGGCGCGTTCCCCGCCACCGGCAGCGCGGTGCCACGGACGGAACTCGACGACCGGATCCGCCGGGTCGCGGTGGCGGCGGGCGCGACGATGCTCGCCGGCGCGAAGGCGGTCGACGTCGAGCGGGACGCCGACACCGTGCGCGCGGTCACGTTCGCGACGGCGGACGGCGCCCGCACCGTCCGGTGCCGGTATCTGGTGGTCGCCGACGGCGTCCGGTCTCCCCTCGGCAAGCTGCTGGGCAGGCGGTGGCACCGCGAGACCGCCTACGGCGTCGCGGCCCGCGCCTACGTCGACTCCGGTCGCGCCGACGACGAGTGGATCACCTCCCACCTGGAACTGCGGGACGGTGCGGGGGCGCTGCTGTCCGGCTACGGCTGGGTGTTCCCGCTCGGCGGGGGCCGGGTGAACCTCGGGGTCGGAACGCTGGCGACCGCGACCCACCCGGCGCCGGGGGCGCTGCGCCCGCTGATCGAGTTGTACGCGGCGCAACGCCGCGACGAATGGCACCTGGACGGGCCGATCCGATCGGTCGGGTCGGCGCTGCTGCCGATGGGCGGGGCGGTGTCCGGGGTGGCCGGCGCGAACTGGGCGCTGGTCGGGGACGCGGCGGCGTGCGTGAACCCGCTGAACGGGGAGGGCATCGACTACGGCCTGGAAACCGGCCGGATGATCGTCGACCTCCTCGATGCTGGCGAGCTCACCGAATTGTGGCCCACCGTGCTGCGGCAGCACTACGGCCGGGCGTTTTCGATCGCCCGCAGGCTCGCCGGGCTGCTGACGGTGCCGCGGGTGCTGCCAGCAGGTGGGCCGGTGGCGATGCGGTCGCGGGCGCTGATGACCGTCGCGGTCCGGGTGATGGGCAATCTGGTGACCGACGAGGACGCCGACCTGACCGCGCGGGCGTGGCGGGCTGCGGGGGCGGCGTCGCTGCGCGTCGACGGCCGCCCCCCGTTCAGCTGATCCTCGGCGTGACCGGACCGTTCAGGCCGTCGGGTGGCCTGAACGGTCCGGTCACTCGGACCCCGCCGGATCGAGGACGAACACCGGGAACCGGCCGACGACCGGTTCCTGCGCGAACACCACCCGGGCCCGGCCAGGGGCGGCGTCCGGGTGGCCGCCCTCGATCGCCGCATAAATCCACGGTCCCTCGTCGAGTTCGACGATCGCGATGGTCAGCGGGTCCAGCCCGCGTCCACTCGCTCCCGCGTTCGCCGGGTCGAGCCGGGTCCAGGACACGACGGCCCCCTGCCCCGTCGACGGCACCCATTCGAGGTTGCCGTCGCAGCTCGTGCACACCCACGTCTCGGGCGCGTACAGGGCCGAGCAGGATCCGCAGCACCGCAGCATGAAGGCCTCCGTCTCGAACGGCCTGGTGACCGCGTCGACGCTCATGCCGACACCTGCTCCCTGCATCGCGACAGGACCCGGCCGACGGTCTCCCCGAACCGGTCGGGTTCACCGATCGGCCAGCAGTGGTTGCCGGGCACCATCACCACGTTCGGGTCGCCGAGCGCGGCCCGCATCGAGTCGAAACTCGCCTCCGGGATCACGCTGTCCGCGGTACCCCACAGCAGCGTCACGGGCAGCCTCCGCTCCGCGAGCCTGATCAGCTCCGGCCGCAGGTCGGCGGTGCGGGCCACGTGCCCGGCCCGCCACACCGCCATCGGGTCCCGGAGCACGTTCGGAAGCGCGTCCCCGGCCAGGGCCCCGACGATCTGGCTCAGCGACGGCGAGCCGAGCGCATCGGCCTGCAGGCGCAGCGCCCAGTCCCACAGCGGCCGCTCACCGATCGGCCGGGCCGCCCCCTCGGACGTCCACTGGGCCCCGCCGACGGAGTTGACGAGCACCAATTCCTCGACATGGTCGGGCAGGTCGTGCGCGGCCCGGGCGGCGACGCCACCGCCGAACGAGTGTCCGATCGCGGTGACCGGGCGGCGGATGCCGATGGCGTCGACGAAACGGCCAACCCAGCGTGCGTACCCGTCGAGGTCGCGTTCGCCCTGGGGCAGCTCCGGGGTGCCGCCGAATCCGGGCATCGCGGGGGCATACACCCGCACCCCCCGATGCGCGAGCTCCCGGAGCGCGGCCCGGTACGGGGCAGGTCCGAGTCCCCAGCCGTGCAGGAAGACAACCGGCCTGCCGTGCCCACCGACCGCGTAGTCCACTGCACTGCGGTCGACGCGGACCTGTCGCCAGCGCAGGTCCTGGGCGGGCCGGTGACCGGCGGCCGACGAATTTCGGGGTGGAGACTCGTGCATCGGGTACCTCGACTTCACGGCGAGTGCCATCACTGGAGAACGACTCGGTTGCTGAGACGTTCATCACAGTGCCGGGTATCCGTGCGGGGCACGACGGCCGAATGACGGGGATGGGTACCTGTTTTTCGATTTCCGGGTACCCGGTGTCACCGAAAACCCGCCGGTCACCGCCCCCCGACGGGGTCGCCGGGCGCCCCGGACCGGCTCGTCTGCTGTTCGACGAACCAGGCCGCGATCTGGGTTCGTGAGCTGAAGCCGAGCTTGGCCAGCACGTGCTCCACGTGCCCCTGCGCCGTCCGCTGCGAGATCACCAACTTCCCGGCGATCGCGCGGTTGGTCAGGCCCTGCGCGACGAGTTCCGCGACCTGCTGTTCGCGCCGCGTCAGGGTGACGGCCTCGGGCTCCGGGGCAGGCGCGGGCACCTGCTGCTCGCCGAGTGCGTAGGCGAGGACGTCGTCGCAGGACATCGCGCCGCCCTGCCGCCAGGCCGCATCGAAGACCCCCTCCGCGAGCGCGTCGCGGGTGCGCTTCTCCGCCTCCTCGTGGTAGACGAGCACGTTCGGCAGCAACACGATCGGGCTGCCGACCGCCCGGGACCGGGCCTGCGCCGCCCCCATCAGGACCGCGGCCCGCCGATAGCGCCCGTCCGCGGCGGCGATCCAGGAGAGCACCTCGACGCAGGAGCTGCACCCGAGCGGATCGTCGATGACCCGCCCGAGCCGCAATCCCTGCTCCAGCAGGTCGGAGGCGCTGTCCGGGTCGTCGGACCATCGGCTCAACGCCAACGCGAGCAGGGAGTACTCGCGGATCGCGGATTCGCCGTGCTCCTCGGTGATGTCGAGGACCTCCTCGTGATAGGAGATCGCCCGGCTCTCCTCCCCGAGGACACCGGCGGACACCGCCGCACCGACCAGCGCGTTGGCGAGCCGAAGCAGGTCACCGGAGGCCCGGAACCGGGCAATGACCGCCTCGAACGCCGGGATGGCCTCGGTGAGGCTGCCCGCGAACAGCGACTCCGAGGCGGCGGCGAGATTCGTCAACAGGTCGGCCTCGGGGTCGCGGAGTTCGGCCGCGACGCGCCGACAACGCGCCACCAGGTCCGCGGCGCGTCGCAGGTCGCCCTGGGTGCCCGCCAGCACGCTGTCCACGTACAGCGCCTTCACCCGATCGAGACTCGGCAGGTCGGGTCCCCGGTCGAGGGCGCGGTCGAGCCAGTGCCTGCCCTCGCTGGACATGCCGCGGCACAACCAGTACGGGTACATGGCGGTTCCGATCCGCAGCGCACCGTCGACACCACCTGGCTCGGTGACGCTGAACGCGATCGCCTCGCGCAGGTTCGACTGTTCGCGGTCCAGCCTGCGGATCCAGTCGACCTGACGGGGACCGATCCACTCGGATTCCGCGGTCGCCGCGATGCCCTCGTACCAGTCCCGGTGCCGACGCCGCATCGCGGTGAACTCCCCCGCGTCCCGCAGCCTCTCGCGGCCGTACTCGCGGATCGTCTCGAGCATCCGGTACCGGACCCCGGCATCGACCTCCTCCCGGATCAGGATCGACTTGTCGACCAGCGACGCGACCCCGTCGAGCAGCGCGCCCGCGTCGTCCGGCTCGCCGCACACCCCTTCCGCGGCGTCGAGTTCGAAACTGCCCGCGAACACGGACAGCCGCCGCCACAGCACCTGCTCGGTGTCGGTGCACAGTTCGTGGCTCCAGTCGATGCTCATGCGCAGCGACTGCTGCCGGGTGGGGGCACCGCGGCTGCCCTTCGTCAGCAGCCGGTACCGGTCGGTGAGCCGCTCGAGGATCTGGTCGACCGACATCGCCCTCAGCCGGACCGCGGCCAGTTCGATCGGCAGCGGCAGCCCGTCGAGCTGATAGCAGATCGACGAGATCGCGACCCGGTTCTCCTCCGTCAGCGCGAATCCCGGCACCGCGGCGGCCGCCCGCTCCACGAACAGGGTCACCGCCTCGTACTGCGGCAGACCCTGCAGGTGCGGCGGCCGATGCGGATCCGGCACCGTCATCGCGGGCACCCGGCTCACCGCCTCGCCGCCGATCGACAGGGGCTCCCTGCTGGTCGCCAGGATCCGCAGATCCGGGCAGCACCGGAGCAGCGCCTCCGCGAGCGCGGCGATGGCGTCGATCAGATGCTCACAGTTGTCGAGGACCAGCAGCAGGTTCCGTTCGACGAGGTGATCGGTGAGCTGGGTCAGCGGCGAATGCCCGGGCAGTTGCCGCAGTCCGAGTGCGGCAGCGACGGCGTCCGCGACCAGGTCCGGGTCGTGCAGTTCCCCGAGCTCAACAAGCCACACCCCGTCCGGGAACGCGCGCCGTGCGTCGTCGGCGACCCGCAACGCGAGCCGCGTCTTCCCGACCCCGCCGATCCCGGTGAGGGTGACCAGCCGTGACGCGGACAGCAGCCGCTTGGCCTCGGTCAGTTCCCTCCGCCGACCGACGAAGCTGGTCAGTTCCTGGGGCAGGTTTCCCTGCCCCCCGCGCGCACCGGACTGGTTCATACTCGCGTCACTCCCGTTCTGGCCTCGGTGCGCCCCGACAACGCACCGAGTGTTACCGGCGGGCGCGATGCAGTGCCACGACCCCACCGGTCAGGTTGCGCCACTGTACGTCTCGCCAGCCCGCCGCCTCAATTGTTCGGGCCAACTCGTCCTGCGACGGCCACGCCCGGATGGACTCGGCGAGGTAGACGTAGGCGTCGGGATTGGAGCTGACGGCGCGCGCCACCCGGGGCAGCGCCCTCATCAGGTACTCCATGTAGACGGTTCGGAATGGGCCGAAGGTCGGCGTCGAGAATTCGCTGACCACCAGCCGACCGCCCGGCTTGGTGACGCGGGCGATCTCCCTCAGCCCGGCCTCGAAATCGGAGACGTTGCGCAGGCCGAACGAGATGGTCGCGGCGTCGAAGACGGCGTCCGCGTAGGGCAGGGCCATCGCGTCGCCCGCGACCATCGGCACCCGCCGGGACGACCCAGCGTGCAGCATCCCCTTCGAGAAGTCGGTGGCGACCACCCAGGCCCCGGACCGACCGAGTTCGACGGTCGACACCCCGGTGCCAGCCGCCAGGTCGAGGACCCGCTCCCCCGGCTTGAGGTCGAGGGCCGCGCGGGTCGCGGTCCGCCAGTGCCGGTCCTGCCCGAAGGAGAGGACGGTGTTGGTCAGGTCGTATCGACGCGCGACCCCGTCGAACATCGACGCGACCTCGTGCGGTTCCTTGTCGAGCGATGCCCGCGAGCCCTTCGTTGCTGCCACGCCGCCCACCGTACCGTCGCGCCCGGTCAGCCCGTCCGTCGCCTGACCGCCCACAGGACCGGCGCCGCGACCAGCCACGTCACCACGATCACCGACGCTGCGGGGAGCACCGCGACCCGCACGTCCCTCCCGGACACCCGCACCAGGTCGGGGTCGGAGCGGGCGTACTCGACGTCGATGCGCTGGCCCGCGGTCAGCTTGGTCGGGTACAGCACACCGAGCCGCGGGGTGTGCGTCACCCCGTCGGGAGTGACGAAGCTGACCGCCGAGCGCAGCGCGCCCGCCGAGAGCACCTCGGCGGTCGCGACGCCGCGGTCGGAGTTGATGGTGTGGTCGTTGCGCCACGCCGCGAGCACCAGCAGCACCGCCAGCACCGAGATGCCGGTGGCGACGACCAGCACCCCGCGGGCGACGCGATGCGCGGTTCTCGGGGTCACAGTTGCGCCCGGATCGCGGCGTGCAGCTCCCGCAGTCCCGCCCGGTCGGTGCCGACCTCGAGCACCCGAATCCCGCGACCGTAGGGGGTGGCCAGCTCGGTCGCCAGCCGATCGCAGGTCACCCGGGCGTGCTCGATCCGATAGGCGGCGCACAGCGCGGCAAGGTCCATGCCGTGTGGGGTGCCGAAGATCCGCTCAAAGACGCCCGCGTACTGCGGGTCGCCCTGTTCCAGGAGTTCGAAGATGCCGCCCCCGTCGTCGTTCGCGACGACGACGGTCAGGTCCTTCGGTCGCGGTTCCCCGGTCCCGATCAGCAGCCCCGACGCGTCGTGCAGGAACGTCAGGTCCCCCATCAGCGCAATCGTCCGGCCCCCGCCTGCCGCGTCGGCGGACAGCGCCGCCCCGACCGCCGCCGACACGGTGCCGTCGATGCCCGCGACGCCGCGGTTGGACAGCACCCGCACCCCGGGACGCGGGTAGCCGACCAGCGCGGCGTCCCGTACCGGGTTGGACGCGCCGAGCAACAGTTGGTCCCCGTCGCCGAGCGCATCGGCGACGACGGCGGCGACGTGCAGGCCGGTCGCACACTGATGGACGGAAAGCTGCTGCCGGACCGCCTTGTCCGCGTGCTCGGTCAGATGCCTGCAGCGCTCGAGCCACGCCTGCTGCGGCGCGCCGCTGACGATCGCCCGGGTGCCAGTGGCCTGGACATTGCCGGAGACGTCGGGCCAGCGGGGCCCGGTGGTCAGGGCGAACACCGACACCCGCGGGTCGGCGAGCAGCTTGGACACCGGGCGGTGCAGGGTCGGGCGGCCGGTGATGATCGCCTGACGCGGCGCCAGCTGGGACAGCGCGAGGGGATGCAGCGGGACCCCGTGCATCGGTGCGGTCGGTTCGGCGACCGTGGGGAGCGCGGCGAGTTCGGGCCGGTAGGCGGCGCCGTGCCCGGAGATCACCACGGTGTCGGGGCTGAGGTCGATCTCAAGAGGCACGTCCAGGGTGGCGTGCGCGGTCGTCGTCCAGGCCGCGCCGCCGGGCCTGCCCTCGTGTGCCGGCCCCTGCGGATGGGCGTCGGGAACGAGCGGTTCCCGGAACGGGATGTCGAAGTGGACGGGTCCGGCATTGCCGGAGCGGGTGCCGCGGGCGGCCGCGAGCACCCGGCACACCGCCGACCGCCACTGGCTGTTCTGCAGCGCCGCGTCGCCGTCGGCCTCGGCGAGACCGAGGCTGATCGTGGCGCGCACCTGGGTGCCGAACAGCCCGAGTTGTTCGACGGTCTGGTTGGCGCCGGTGCCGAGCATCTCGTAGGGCCGGTTCGCGGAGAGCACCACCAGCGGCACCCGCGCGTAGTTGGCCTCGAGCACGGCGGGCCCGAGATTGGCGACCGCGGTGCCGGAGGTCATCACGATCGGCACCGGGTGGCCGGAGGAGATCGCGAGGCCAAGCGCAAGGAAGCCTGCGGTCCGCTCGTCGATCCGCAGGTGCAGGCGCATCCGCCCGGCGGCGTCGGCGGCCTGCAGCGCGAACGCGAGCGGCGCATTCCGCGAACCCGGGCACAGCACGACGTCGCGGACGCCTCCGCGGATCAGTTCGTCGACGACGGCGGTGGCCTGGGCTGTGGACGGATTCACGGTGTCCAGGGTGTCAGACCTCGCGGGCAGGCCGAAGCGCCCCCACCGACGACCCGCCGCTAGTTAGGATTGCCTGATCTAATTCGGCACGGGAGGACGAATTTCATGGCCAGGCGCCCCACCTACATCAGACCCGACCAGCGCGCGTTCCTGCGGGCGCAGGTCGTCGCGAGCAAGCAGATCAGCCCCCACTTTGTCCGCGTCACGGTCGGCGGACCCGAGCTGCGCTCGTTCACCCCGCTCGGCAGCGACCAGTGGTTCCGAATGTTCCTGCCCGCCCCCGGCACCGGCCTGCGGCTGCCGACGGCGACCGGCAAACTCTGGTACGCGCAGTACCTGGCGATGAGCAAGGCGACCCGGCCGGTGGTGCGGAACTACACGGTGCGGGCGTTCCGGAACGCGGAGCAGGCGCGGCACGGCGCGGACCCGGAGATCGACATCGACTTCGTCTGCCACGGCGACGACAACGCGAGCGGCCCCGCCTCGGCGTGGTCCCAGTCCGCCGCCCCCGGCGACGAGGTCGCCCTGCTCGACGAGGGACTGATCCACCATCCGCGGCCGGACGCCCGGCGGTGGCTGCTGGTCGGCGACGAGAGCGCGTTGCCCGCGATCGCGGGGATCCTGGAGTCGGCACCGGCGGACGTGCGCGGGGAGACCTACCTTGAGGTGCCGCACGCCGACGACGCGCAGGACCTGCCTGCGCCGGACGGCATGACGGTGCACTGGCTGGCGCGGAGCGATCCGCATGCCCGACCGGGGACGCTGGCCCTCGACGCGGTGCGCGCCGCCGCCCTCGCCGACGTCCCGGACTACGCGTTCGTGGCTGGCGAGCAGGCGCTCGCGACCGGGGTGCGCCGCACCCTGGTGAACGATCGCGGGGTCGCGAAGGCCGACATCGCGTTCACCGGCTTCTGGCGGCACGGCCGCGCCGCGGGGTAAATGCGCCTGCGGCGCCGGTACAGAGAGGCGACTCCGCTGCGCTTCGCGCCCGGTGCAGAGAGGCGGCTCCGCTGCGCTTCGCGCCCGGTGCAGAGAGGCGGCTCCGCTGCGCTTCGCGCCCGGTGCAGAGGGGCGGCTCCGCTGCGCTTCGCGCCCGGTGCAGAGGGGCGGCTCCGCTGCGCTTCGCGCCCGGTGCGTGATTTTCACCCCGATCGGGGGGAAAATCACGCACAGTTGGCGGAGCCGACTAGCCGGCGTGCTTCTGGACGAGCGCGCCGAGCCGCGGCAGGGCCTCGACGACGTTCTTCTTCGCCGACGGGCGGAGCGACGAGTAGACCTTCTTGACGGCGGCCTTGCTGGTGCCCTCAATCTTGTCGTCGGTCACGCCGAGCAGCGCGTCCGCGACCTCGTCGCCGCGGGCGGTGAGGAAGTCACCGAACGCGCCGCCGGTGGCGCCGAAGTCCTGCCAGAACGGCTCCAGCCGGGTAACGAAGCTCGGCAGCAGGCCCTCGACCGCGTCCGGAACGATCGACGGTCCGACCTTCTTCACGGCGCCGTAGCCGGTCTTGAGGGCCAGACCCGAGGCGCCGGACTTGTCCGAAACCTCGGCGTCGATGAGCTCCTGCACGTCCGCGACGACAGCGGGCAGCCGCGCCGGGTCGAGCAGGGTGTCGTTCAGTGCTGCAACCACTTTCAATGCCTCCGATAGTGCGTGAATGTCGAGCGCCGACCCTATACGACGCACCGACCACACCATCAACTCCAGTCACCTGGAGCCACACCAGCCACCCGAGTCAACGGCAAGCAGCCCAGGTCAGCAATCATGCAGCGCATTCATAGCAGGGCGTGACACCGAGCCAGCCGATCCAGCCACCAGCCGGTGCGCTGGGGTGCGGCCGCCAACGCCGCGAGCCGCTCCTCATCCGGCACCACGGCAGCGACCTCGAGCTCGCCACCCGACAGCGGGAGCGGCGCCGCGACATCGGCGGCGAACAGGCTGCCGGTCCCGAGCCCGCAGGCCAGGTCAAGGGCGGGCAGCGCGGCGGCCGCGGCCAGCCCGGTCGCGATCCCGACCGCCGAATCCAGCGCGCTCGACACCACGATCCGCGCGCCGTGTCCGGCGAGTTCGTCGGCCAGCCGCAGCAGCGACCGCATCCCGCCGAGCGGCGCGACCTTCACGACCGCGACATCGGCGGCGCCGGCGCGCACGACCCGCAGCGGGTCGTCGGCACGGCGGATGCTCTCGTCGGCGGCGATCGGGACCGAGATGCCCCGGCCCGCCAGCCGCCGACGCAGTTCGACGAGTTCGGGGACCGTCGCGCACGGCTGTTCGGCGTACTGCACCGCGCCCCCGTCGGTCAGCGCGGACAGCGCCGCCACCGCCTCGTCGACGGACCACCCGCCGTTCGCGTCGACCCGGACGTGCTCGACACGGTTGCGGACCGCGGCAACGCGAGCCACGTCGTCGGCGAGGGACTGCCCCCTCTCGGCGACCTTCACCTTCGCGGTGCTGGCACCCGGAAAGCGGGTCAGGATCTGCGGCACCTGCGCGGCAGCGACCGCGGGCACCGTCGCGTTGACGGGGATCGTGGTGCGCACCGCGGGCGGCGGCCCCAGCCAGGCACTCTCGATCGCAGACCGCAGCCACGCGGACGATTCGACATCCCCATACTCAGGGAACGGCGCGAACTCGCCCCACCCGGCGGGCCCCCGAAGCAGCAGCACCTCGCGCACCGTGATGCCACGGAACCGCACCCGCATCGGCAGGGCGACGACGCGGGCGGCGGCGCGCAGCTCGTCGAGGGTCGGGGTCGGTCCGGTCACGCCGGATCTCCTTCGGTCGCGGCGTCGACGAATTCGATGCCCCGCAGCACCGGCACGACAGCGCTGACGTCGACCTCGGCGGCGACGGCCACGTCGCCGCCGAACCCCTTGGCCGCCAGCTCGCGCCCGCCCGCGCAGGAGTCGAGCAGCTCCCCGATCGTCGGCGCCGCGGCATCGAACGCGGCCGCCGCGGACAGCGATTCGGGGGAGCATCCGCCCGGGTCGGCGATCGCGAACGCCCGGAGCACCGCCCCGGCCCCCCACAGGTCCTCGACGGCCGGACGCAGCGAGCCGTCCGGCCACCGCTCCCCCGCCGCGATCACCGCCACCGTCGACGCGCCCGAGCTGGCGATCCAGCGAGCGACCGCGGACGCGTTGCGCAGGCACGCCCCAACCACAAGCGGCGACCCGCCGGTGGCGACATGCGGCGACCCGCCGGTAGCGACATGCGGCGACCCGCCGGTAGCGACATGCGGCGACCCGCCGGTGGCAAGGCCGAACGACAGCGCGGACCCGTTCGGCGACGGCAGCACCAACCGCGTCGGCACCGCACCCGCCCGCAGCGACAGCGGGGACAGGCTCGGCTGCCCGGGGCGGGCCCGCGACCGCCCCACCGCCGGCGTCGCATCGTGGTCGGCGGCGTAGGCGGCGGCGCCCGCCGGGTCCCACGGGTACGGGAGGACGACGGCGCCCGCCTCGAGCGCGACGGTGAGGGTGGTGCTGAACGACAGCACATCGACAACGACGGCGACATCGCAGCCGACCGCGACCGCTGCCGCGCCCGCGGGACCCCAGTCGAAGCGGATCCGGTGCGCGCCCTGGCGATGGGCGGGCGGTGCGGGTGGGGTCGGCACGGTCAGGGCTGCCCGGGCAGCAGCACGATCATCAGCGCCTCGGCGTCCGCGAGCAGGGTGCCGTCCGGTTCGGTGAGCCGTGCCGTGACGAACGTCTTGCGCCCCTCCACCCGGTCGACCTGTCCCTCGACGACGAGCGGGGTCTCCAGCGGGGTGATCTTTCGGTAGTTGACGTGCAGGTATCCGGTGCGGCTGATCGGCCTGCCGGACGCGTGGGTGACCATCCCGAACAGGTCGTCGAACAGCAGCGGAAGGACGCCGCCGTGCGCGGCCCCGTTGCCGCCCATGTGGTAGCGCCGGAACACCCCGGTGGAGCGGACACCCGTCTCGTCAAACTTCTCGATCGTCCACGGCAGCATCAGCAGGCTGCCGCGGCCGGGCAGGCCGACGGACCGGCCGCCCGGCTGCCTGCCCTCCGGGACCCGGTGCGGGGCGAGCAGCGCGGCCAGCGCCTCGGCCTGCTCGGCGGCCCGTTCGATCACCTCCGGCGGCGGTGCGGTGGACACCGCAAGGTCCTGGACGGTGCGCAGCGCCTCAACGAGCCGACCGAAGTGCGGTCCGCCGTCGTCGGGGGCCGCCGCGTACACCGGGAACCCGCCGTGCCGCTCGTAATCGCCGTCCCGCTCGGTCTGCTCGCTCATGGTCTGCACGGTAGCGTTCCCGGACCCCCGGCGCGGCGCACCCGCCCGCGGGGCGCGGGCATAGGGTTGGTTCCCGTGACCTTCACTCCGCAGCTGTGGCGCCCCGTCCCCGGGTTCGAGAACCTCACCGACATCACCTACCACCGGCACGTCACGCAGGGCACCGTCCGCGTCGCGTTCGACCGGCCGGAGGTCCGCAACGCGTTCCGCCCGCACACCGTCGACGAGCTGTACCAGGCCCTCGACCACGCCCGGATGACCTCCGACGTCGGCGCGGTGCTGCTGACCGGCAACGGGCCGAGCAGCAAGGACGGCGGCTGGGCGTTCTGCTCGGGCGGCGATCAGCGGATCCGCGGCCGCAGCGGCTACCAGTATGCGGAGGGCGAGACCGCGGACACCGTCGACCAGGCGCGGGCGGGCCGGCTGCACATCCTCGAGGTGCAGCGCCTGATCCGGTTCATGCCGAAGGTGGTCATCGCGCTGGTGAACGGCTGGGCGGCGGGCGGCGGGCACAGCCTGCACGTGACCTGCGACCTGACCCTCGCGTCCCGCGAGCATGCCCGCTTCAAGCAGACCGACGCCGACGTCGGCAGCTTCGACGGCGGCTACGGCAGCGCGTACCTCGCGAAGATGGTCGGCCAGAAGTTCGCCCGCGAGATTTTCTTCCTCGGCGACACCTACACCGCCGAGCAGATGCACCACATGGGTGCGGTGAACCGGGTCGTCGACCACGCCGAGCTTGAGGACGTCGCCCTCGAGTGGGCGGCGAAGATCAACGGCAAGTCGCCGCAGGCGCAGCGAATGCTCAAGTACGCGTTCAACCTGCAGGACGACGGCCTGGTCGGGCAGCAGCTGTTCGCGGGCGAGGCCACCCGGATGGCGTACATGACCGACGAGGCCGTCGAGGGCCGGGACTCGTTCCTGGAGAAGCGGGACCCCGACTGGTCGCCCTACCCGTGGCACTTCTGACGCCCTGACCGGACGGCGGTGGCGGCAGCCACGCCACCGCCGTCCGCGGGGATCAGTCCGCGATCACCTCGTCGGCGAACCGGCGGATCGCCCGGGTCCGGGCCTGCGGGTCCGTGCCGTCCTCCCCGTAGAGGTGCCACGGGGAGACCCGGACCTCGGTGACGCCGAGCTCCTCGAGGGCGAGCAGCTCCTCGACGCCGCGGACCGCGCCGAGCGAGACGTTGATCGCGAACGGGTCATCGGCGCGGCCGTGCGCGGCACGCAGCTCCCGCAGCCGGGAGATCGCGGCGGTCAGCTGCTCGGCGTCAGTGTTGACGGAGATCCAGCCGTCCCCGAGGCGCGCCGCACGGCGCAGGCCCGCGTCGCTGTGCCCACCGACGTAGAGCGGCACCGGCCGATCGGGAGCGGGGCTGATCATCAGCCGATCGAAGTCGTAGTGCCTGCCGTGGAATTCGACCCATTCCGGGCCGCGGCCCGCGCACACCGCCCGGATGATCTCGAGCGCCTCGTCGGTCCGCGCGCCGCGGGTGCGCATGTCGGTGCGGGTGAAGGCGAACTCCTCGGGGATCCAGGCCAGGCCGACCCCGATCTCGACGCGGTTGTCGGACAGCACGGCGAGCGTCGCGATCTGCTTGGCCGTCAGCAGCGGGTCCCGCAGCGGCAGCTTGAGCACGTTGGTGTAGAAGCGGATCCGGCTGGTGACCGCGGCCATCGACGCCATCGTGATGAACGGGTCCGGCATCGGCGTCTCGCCGGACCACATTCGCTTCCCGTCCGGCGAGTACGGGTACGGCGCGGACACGGTCTCCGGGTAGAACACCGAGTCCGGCAACGCGATCGAGTCGAAGCCGGACTCTTCCGCGGCGAGCACCGTCTCCCGGAGTTCGTTGGTGTCGATCATCGCGACCGGCAGCGACCACTTCATCGTCGCACCACCGTCGCCACGACGGCCTGGCTCGTCCGGGCCGAGGGCCTGGCGACCACCCCGGCTTCGGCAGTGTGTGGGCGGGCGGGCGATCGGTGCGTGTCCAACGACCGCACGCGGAAAGTGTGCAACACAACGTCAACGTACTCGCGCGCCGCAACGCCGGTGCCGACGCCCCGCCAGCAGGCGTCACCCGCGGGCCGAGACGACAAATGCGTTTCCGGATACGGAACAATTCGCCAGGTCACGAATTCACGACACCCCGTCGGATTGCGCGCTATTCGCTCGCGGTGTTTACTTGGCGACCTCACTATCGAAAGGGTCTCGATACATGTCGAATTCCATTCTCCGCCGCACCGCCGTCGCGGCCGCCATCACGGCGACCGCCGCCTGCGCGCTGCCCGCGGTCGGCACCGCGCTTCCCGGCTCCAGCGACGCCAAGGCAGGCCCGTTCTGCGCCTCGCTGTCCACCGAGAACACCCCGAACGGGTGGGGGGTCCCGTTCGAGGACGAGCAGGGCCAGAAGGCCAGCTACACCGCCGACCGCATCCTCGACGAGGACGGCGGCCTGGTGTTCTCGGTCACCGACTCGTCCGAGCGTCGGGCGTGGTACTCCGCGGCAGGCACCGCACCGGAGACCGTCACGCTCGCGGACATCGTCGACAAGGAGATCGGCTTCGCGGAGCGGGCCGACACCTCGCGGGCCTCGTTCCAGATCCGCCTGCTCGGCACCACCGGCGGCAAGTTCGACAACGGATTCACCACCCTGGTGTGGGTTGCCGCAGGTAACGACGCGGCGGACACCGCCGACGGCGCCCGGCACACCAAGCTGCAGGACGGCCTGTGGTGGAGCACCCAGAACATCGACGGCGCCCCGGGCCGGAAGGCGGTCCCGCTCGCCGACATCGCGAAGGCCAACCCGAACGCGACCGTCGAGCACTACGGCGTGAGCATCGGCACCGGCTCGACGAACATCACGACGCTCGTCGACGAGATCGTGTTCAACGGCTGCACCACCAACTTCGCGAAGAACGATCCGGAGCCCGGCACCGGCTCCGACTCCGGCTCGGACTCCGGGTCCGGCGGCGGTTCCAGCTCCGGTTCGCTGGGCAACCTGTTCGGCAGCTCCTAGCTGGCCGCCCCAGCATCACCAGGTGCCCGTCCCGGCTCGCCGGGGCGGGCACCTCCCATGTCGGGCCGGAAATACCGGAAATGCGCCCCACATTCGCCGGACCCCAAAATAGTGTCGTCGTTCGAATAAATGACACATCATTGTTCGTCAATTGAAAGCCCGTCGGCCTCCCGAATGACATTCCCTCGATCGCGTTCCTGACTCCCATTTCTGGCCGCCTGCGACCGCCGACGGAAATGGGTGCGGTCACCCATCCCCCGCGGGGCGGCGACCTCGGGCACACTGACCGTCATGAGTGAGCGCACCGAACCGGACGACGGTCGTGAGCGCCCCGCGGCCGAGCACACCCGTCCTTCCGGTGTCAGCGACGCCGCGGTGGCCGCTGCCGGGAGGCTGTCCGAGGCGCTCGAGACGGTCGAACGTGCCCGCGGCCAGCTGTACACCTTCCACCAGCTGATCGGCCACGCCGACCGCCAGCTCGGCGAGGCCGTCGATGCCCTCCGCGCCGCAGGCCACGCCGAGCTCGCCGCGGCCATCGACGCCGACCTCGTCGGCCGCAACGTGATCCCGGGCAGGTGGACGTTCCAGCTGGTCGAGGCGTTCGACGACGGCTACTGGACGGCGTTCCGGCGCTGGGACGCCGCCGCCCGCGACGCACTGCTCGGCGGCCGCAGGCACGTGCACGAGGCCGAAATGAAGGAGGCTCGGCGCACCCACGGCCGCCCGGGCCACGAGGCACGCCCAGCGGAAGGGGAATGACCATGGAGATTCTGAGCAGCCGGATCATCCTGCGCCCGAAGGACTATCCGCGGACCCTCGCGTTCTACCGGGACGCCCTCGGCTTGGCGATCGCCCGCGAGTACCCGGGCGGCACGGTGTTCTACGCGGGCCAGAACCTGATCGAGGTGGCGGGCCACGGCGGCAGCGACGTCGAGTCCACGTTCGAGGGCGCGGTCTGGTTGCAGGTCCGCGACCTCGACGACGCCAACGCCGAGCTGGTGTCGGCCGGGGTCCCGATCGTCCGGGAGCCGCGGCACGAGCCGTGGGGCCTGCACGAGATGTGGATCGCCGACCCGGACGGGGTCCCGCTGGTGCTGGTGCAGGTCCCCGCGGATCATCCGCTGCGCCGCGACACCCGCTGACCCCCCCGACCGACGACCGAATGCGCCGTTCACTCGATCTGATCGGATCGACTGAACGCTTCCGTTCACTCGATCTGATCGAGCGGATGTGCCGTTCGGTCGGCGGGCGCGGCGGCCTGCGTCCGGTCCGGGCGGTGTGCCAGCGCAGGCCGGGCGAGGAGTTCGACGGCGAGCAGGGCCACCACCGCAACGAGGATGGTCACCACGACCACCGTCCCGGACGGGTACCGCCAGAACACCAACGCCGCCACCGTGACCGCGACGATCGCGAACCGCAGCGGCAGCCGGAACCGCGCGACCTGGGTCTCGACGGTCCGCGGTTCCCTGGTTTCGTCGGGCGCCCGCAGCCGGTCCATCACCCTGCCGTACCCGCCGCGGATCGCGGCGGCGGACGCCGACGGACCGGACAGGTAGCCGACCACCCCGAGCAGGACCGCCACCACGAACACCGCACGCAGCGTGGTGCGTAGCGGCTGGACGAGGGTGTCGAACAGGACCCCGGCCGCGTCCGGCGGCAGCACGTCCGCGGGCACCTGCCCGAGGTAGACGCCGCGGCCGACGGCGATCGCCACGGCGAGGATCCCCATCCCGATCGCGAGTGCGACCCCGACCAGGGACACCGCCCGCCTGCGCCCGCCGCGCGGGGCCATCCAAATCGCGAGCAACGCGACCAGCAGCGTCACCCATGGCAGCACCGCTGATGCCTTGTCGAGCCAGCTCACCAGGCGCTGCGCCTTCACCAGGTCCGCGCTCTGGAAGATCACGAAGCTGGCGTCGACGTCCGGGAGTCGCTCGACGAAGGTGAATCCACGCCCGACGAGGTCGGCCTTCACCGTGTCGATGATCGTCGCGAGCTTGATGCTCACCTGCCCCCTGTCGTCGACGGCGACAGCGCCCGAGTTCTCGCCGGTCGCGACCGACACCAGTTCCTCGTGCGCCTGCCGGTTCGCCTCGATCCACGTCGACTCGAACTGGCTGGACCCGACGAGTTTCGTTGCGGCGTTGTGCACGAACGACTGTGCCTGGCCCGCGATCACGGGGGCGAGACCGACCACGGCCTGCGGGACGCGGGGGGCGACCTCGGTCAGGGCAGTGAGCGCGTCCGCGGTCATCTGCTCGACGTCGACCCGCGTCATGATCTGGTCGGTGATCTGGTCGGCGAGCGCCGCCTGTAGGGCGGGGTCGGCCGCGAGCGGGGCCACCGTCTGCACATACCGGTCGGTGTCGAGCACCTGACTGCGCGCATACCGGGCCGCGACGGACCCGATCCCGAGGACCGCGACCAGGACCAGCAGCAGTCCGGCCGCCGTCCACCGCAGCGCCGACTGCCGCGTCGTCGTCGCCGCGGCGGGTGCGGGCGCCGGGGCGCCGGCGCGGCCCGCCCGCAGCTCCGCGACCTCGCTGCGCAGCCGCTCGAGTTCGGCCCGCTCGTCGGGCGCCAACGGTTCATCCTGTCCGGTCCCGGCCATCACCGTCTCCTTCCGCCGCGGCTGCGCACCACGTCGACGGCACGCCGCGCGTCGGCAACCGATGTGGATCAGACCAGGTTTCGGGTCGCTCGCGGATCACCCTCGCCGGATGAGATCCCGCGTTCCGCCCTGCGCGGTGCCGCCGTCCGGAGGACAATCGTCGGGTCGGGAGCGGCGAGGTGGGTCCAATGACTGCTGGCGGTGCGGGAGGCACGACCCGGGGGTCGGCGCTGGTGCTGGCCGTCCTTGGGGCAGGCCAGTTCCTGATGACGCTGGACAGTTCGGTGATGAACGTGTCGATGGCGACGGTGGCGGCCGACCTCGGCACCACGATCACCGGGATCCAGACGGCCATCACCCTGTACACGCTGGTGATGGCGACGCTGATGATCACCGGCGGCAAGGTCGGGACGATCCTGGGCAGGCGTCGGGCATTCGGGATCGGGCTGATCGTGTACGCGGTGGGGTCGACCACGACGGCGCTGGCCCCGAATCTGACCGTGCTGTTACTCGGGTGGTCGTTCCTGGAGGGGGTCGGTGCGGCGCTGATCATGCCCGCGATCGTCGCGTTGGTTGCGGCGAACTTCCCGCCGGAGCGGCGGACAACGGCGTACGGCCTGATCGCCGCGGCAGGCGCGATGGCGGTCGCGGCGGGGCCGTTGGTCGGCGGGGCGGTGACGACGTTCGCGTCCTGGCGGTACGTGTTCGCGGGCGAGGCGGTGATCGTGGTGGCGATCCTGCTGGTGCTGCGCCGGATCGCCGACGTCCCGCCGCAGCGGGTGAAGCTGGATCTGGTCGGCTCGGCGCTGTCGATCGCTGGCCTGGGCATGCTGGTGTTCGGCGTGCTGCGGTCGAGCGAATGGGGGTGGGTGTTGGCGCGTCCCGGCGGCCCCGAGGTCGTCGGCCTGTCGCCGGTGTTCTGGCTGATCCTCGCCGGCCTGCTGGTGATCGGGCTGTTCCTGCAGTGGCAGTCGCGGCTGACGGCGACCGGCAGGCAACCGTTGTTGGACGTGACGTTGCTCCGCAACCGTCAACTGTCGGGCGGGCTGACGATGTTCCTGGCCCAGTTCATGATTCAGGCAGGCGTGTTCTTCGCGGTGCCACTGTTCCTGTCGGTGGTCCTCGAACTGAACGCGCTGGCAACCGGGGTGCGGCTGCTGCCGTTGTCGGTGGCACTGCTGATCGCCGCGGCCGGGATCCCGAAGGTGTGGCCGCAGGCATCGCCGCGGCGGGTGGTCCGGCTCGGCCTCGTCTCGATGCTGGCGGGCATTGTGATCCTCGCCGCTGGCATGGATCCCGGCGCGAACGCGGCGGTGGTCGCGGTTCCGATGCTGCTGATGGGTCTCGGGTTGGGTGCGTTGTCGTCGCAGCTGGGGGCGGTGACGGTGTCCGCGGTCCCGGACGAGAAGTCGCCGGAGGTCGGTGGCCTGCAGAACACGGCAACGAATCTCGGGGCGTCGCTGGGCACCGCGCTGATCGGGTCGGTGCTGATCGCGACGCTGAGCTCGTCGGTGGTCGCGGGGATCGAGACGAACCCGGCGGTCCCGGTGTCGGTGCAGCAGCGGGCGAGCACCGACCTCGCGGCCGGGGTGCCGTTCCTGTCAGACACCCAACTCCGGTCGTCGCTCGCCGACGCGGGGGTGCCGGCGCAGACGACCGACGAGATCGTCGCCGTCAACGCCGACGCCCGGTTGGAGGCGCTGCAGGTTGCGTTCGCTCTCGCCGCGCTGATCACCGCAGGTGCGCTGGTCGCTAGCCGCCGCATCCCCCGCTGACCTGCGGCTCCGCCGACTGTGCGTGATTTTCCCCCCGATCGGGGTGAAAATCACGCACCGGCGCGTCAGCGCGTCAGGGCCTCGGCGATCCGGTCGGACTGCGCCTGACTCTCCATCAGCTGCCGCAGCAGCCACAGCCGCAGCACCCGGGAGACGGCGCCCGCGAGGTACAGGGCCGCGCCGATCACGGTGACGGCGAGCAGCGCCGTCGCCAGGATCTGATACGACGCGATGTTGCGCAGGTCGTCGAGGGTGAGCGAGGCAATGTAGACGATGAACGCCGCCGCCGCGCCGACCACCATCAGCACCAGGCCCGCGATGCGGGCCTTGCCGTCCCCTGCACCGGAATTGCCGGTCTTCAACTTCAACTCGGATACATCCTTCTTGAACTGGTCGCGACGTTCATCGGCAAGTGCGGTCATCGTCACCCTCCTAGGTAGCTGGTCGAAAGTTCACGGTCGATGTCGGTGGGGTTCCCGGTCCGGACCACCCGGCCCTGCAGCATCAGCGCCGCCGAGGTGGCGATCGGCAGGACCGCGCGAGCGAACTGCTCGGCGACGAGGATCGACAGCCCCTCCGCCGCGAGCCCACCGACGATGTCGTACATCTCGCTGACGACGCGGGGCGCGAGTCCCATCGAGAGCTCGTCGAGCAGCAGCACGGTCGGGGCGGTGCCAAGGGCGCGGGAGAGCGCGAGCATCTGCTGTTCGCCGCCGGACATCGATCCGGCGAGCTGACCCCGGCGCTTCCCGAGAATCGGGAACCGTTCGTACGCGACCGCTTCGAGATCCTTCAGTGCGGCACCGGTCCCGGTGGCGACCCAGAGGTTCTCGCGGACGGTCAAGTTGGCGAAGATGCCCCTGCCCTCCGGGATCGTGCAGATCCCGAGCCGGGCCAGGGCGGCCGCGTCGACGCCGTTGACGCAGCGGCCAGCGAGCCGGAACTCCCCGTCCGTCACCGGGAGGATGCCGGAGCAGATCTTCAGGGTCGAGGTCTTGCCGCCGCCGTTCGGGCCGAGCAGCGCGACCACGGCACCGGGGTGCAGTTGCAGGTCGACCCCGTGCAGCACCTCGATCGCCCCGTACCCGGCGCGCACCCCGGACAATTCGAGCAGCGGCGCCGGCTGCCCGGGGGTGGACGGGTCGGCCCCGATGGCAGGCGCGGTCATGCCACCTCCTCCGTTCCGATGTAGGCCGCGATGACCGCGGGGTCGTTTTGGATCTCGGTGGGTGTCCCGGACGCGATCAGGGATCCGTAGTCGAGCACGTGGATCCGGGAGCACACCCGCATCACCAGCGGCAGGTCGTGCTCGACGAGGCAGATGCCGAGCCCCTCCCCCGCGAGCCGCAGCAGCAGCTCCGCGAAGTCCTCGGTCTCCTGCTCGGTCTGCCCGGACGCGGGCTCGTCGAGGAGCAGCACCCGCGGTTCGGTCATCAACGCCCGCGCCACCTCGACGACCCTGGCCCGTCCGGTGGGGATGTCCGAGACATCCTGGTCGGCGACGTCGGTCAGCCCGGTCAGTTCGAGCAGCCGGTCGGTCTCGGCGGCGAGGTCCCGCCGCCGCCTGCTGCCGGTGCCGTGGATGTCACCGGCCACCCGCAGGTTGTCCCGCACCGACAGCGACAGGAACAGCTCCAGCCGCTGGAAGGTGCGGGCCAGCCCGAGCCGCGCCCGCTTGTACGGGGGCTTACCGGTGACGTCCCGCCCGTCGATCAGCACCCGCCCCGAGGTCGGCTTCTGCAACCCGGTGACGGTGTTGAACAGGGTCGTCTTGCCCGCGCCGTTGGGGCCGATCAGGCCGGTGACGGCGCCGGCGTGCACGGCGAGGCTGACATCGTTGACGGCGACGTGGCCGCCGAATCGGACGGTGACGCCCCGTGTTTCGAGGAGCGGCGTCGACCCGGACGGGGTGCTGGGGGTCGCTTCAGGAGACGGCATTGGTCGTCAACTCCTTCTCGGGTTCGGAGCCTGCGGTTGCCGCCGGCTCCTCGTCGACGGGGGCGGGGACTGCGGTGGCGGCGGGCACGGTTCCGGCGGGCAGGGCCGGGGCGGGCAGCCCCAGCTCCCGGTCCACCAGGGCGGTGGCCTCGGGTCCGTACGGCTCGTCGATCCCGATCCGCTCCGGGTCGAGCGGACGCCTGCGGGCGGCCTCCTCCGCCCCGAGCACCTCGGTCGGCATGACCATCTCCCCGACCACCGGCAACGCGAACACGGTGACGATGGTGATCGTGGCGAACCACCAGTTGTCCAGGACCCCGGTCAACGCGAGCAGGTAGGCGACCGCGACGACCGCGGCACCCCCGACCAGGACCGGCTTGGCGTTCCGCAGCTTGCGGTAGCCCTCGACCACCTGATGCACGCTGCCGGACGGGTTGTGGCCGACACCGATACCGATCAGCGCCGGGCTGACCGCGGCGAGGTTGCCGAGCAGCAGGTAGAGGCCCTCAAGGTCGGGCTGGGCCTTCGCCAGGTTGTTGAACGAGACCATGATGACCGAGAAGCCGACCCCGGCCATCACCCCGCCGAAGAAGGCGCCGCTGACGTAGCCGATGCCCGCGACGACGGTGAGCATCAGCAAGGTCAGGCTGATGATGATCGTGAACGTCTCGCCGGAGACCGAGCCCATCGCCGACGACATCAGGATGCCGCCGAGGCCCGCGATGCCCGCCGCGATCACGAACACGCTGAGCTTGAGCCGGACCAGGCTCTGGCCGAGCATCGCCGACGCGGCCGGGCTGTCCTTCATCGCCGTCAGCCTGCGGCCGTAGCCGCTGTTGCGCAGCGCGACGACGCCGACACCGAGCACCGCGAAGACGACAGTGGCGGTCATCAGGAAGGCGGTCGGGTTCGCCAGGTCGAGGGGACCGATCTGCAGCGGAGGGATCACCAGGTTGCCGCCGGTGAAGATCGAGAACTTCACCCCGAACAGCTCGTGCTCGGTGGTGTCCCGCAGCACCATGTTCGATAGGAACACCCCGAACGCCATGGTCGCCAAGGCCAGATACAGCCCCCGCAGGCGCAGCGCGGGCAGCGCGACCAGGCCGCCGACGAGCGCCGCGACGATCACGCCGAGGATCACGCCGACGATCGTGAGGCGTTGCGCAAGGCCCGATCCGGTGATGCCGAAGTGGTAGACGACGATCGTGGCGATCGCACCGAACGAGAGCGGGGCCAGGTTCATCTCCCCCGCATACCCGGTGAGCACGGTCAGCGACAGCGCGATGATCGCGAAGCAGACCCCGATGGTCAGGGTGGTCACCGCGGACTCGACCATCAGCTGCCGGATCAGGAAGACGATGGCGATCAGGGCGATGGCCCAGCCGATCGCCTTGCGTACCGACGGGACGTGGTAGCGCTCGCGGGTCCGCACGGCGGCGCCCCGGAGCCGGTCCTGCGGCAGCACGATCAGCACCACGAACAGCGCGATCATCGGCAGCGAGACCCGCAGATTCGATGTCCACGTCCAGGTGGACGGCGCGTACCCGAGCAGGTAGGTGCCGGCAAGGCCGAGCACGACGGCGCCGACGAAGGTGCGCGGGATGCTGCGCAGCCTGCCGAACATCGCGGCGGCGAAGGCGTCGATCACCAGCAGCGTCAGCAGGTTCGCCTCGAGGGTGCCGCCGCTGATCGGCGTGATCAGGATGCCGGCGAGGACGGCGAGCATCGAGCTCAGTGCCCAGGAGAACCCGGCGATCCGTTCCGGGTTGTGACCGCTCAGTCGCAGCAGGTCGGGGTCGTCGACTACGCCCCGCATCGTCGCGCCCATCCGGGTGCGAGTGAACAGCAGGCGCAGCCCGACCGCGATCGCGACGGCGGCGATCAGGCAGAGCAGCTCGTGCACGTGCACGGTGGCGCCGAGGAACGCGAACTTACTGTCATCGCCGAAGAACATCGGCAGGGTGCGCGGTTCCTCCGCATGCCAGAACCACTGGGACAGGAACAGCATCCCGAGCATGATCGAGACGGTGACCACGATCTTGGTCACCTCGGCGGTGTCCCGCAGGCCCCGCATGATCAGGAAGTACAGGCCGAGCCCCATCAGCGGGCCGAAGATGCCGAGGACGATCAGCAGCGCCAGCGGCGTCGGCAGTCCCCAGCCGACGCTGAACTGCCAGTAGAGGAAGGCGCCGAGCATCGCCTGCGCGCCGTGCGCGAAGTTGAAGATGCCGGAGGTGTTGTAGGTGAGCACCAGCCCGGAGGCGGCGATCGCGTACACGGAGCCGAGCACGAGGCCCAGGATCGTGAACGTCACGAAAGTGTCCATGTGAGAACCCTTGGTCGAGTCCGGGGGCGGTGCGCCCTAGCGCCGCACCGCCCCCGTTGCGAATCCGTGTGTGCTGACCGGTCCGGTCAGACCTGCGGCGTGATCACGTTCGGTCCGAGGTACTTGGTGGAGATCCGGTCCGGGCCGAGTTCGGTGCCCCAGGTGGAGGGATCCGTCTTGACCAGGTAGGCGGAGTCGCACGCGAACTCGCCCTTCTCCGCCGGGAACGCCTGCGTGTAGGTGTCGCCGTTCAGCTCGACCAGCAGCCCGCACTCGGAGGGCATGTTCTTGCCCGGATCGGTGGCGGCGTGCAGTCCGCCTGCATCCCAGTCATGCACCTGGGAGAGCTCGGTGATCATGCACTGCCGGGTCAGGTCGGATCCGCACTCGTCGGCGGCGGTCGCCCACAGCAGGAACGAGGACGCGGCCTGCATGCCGAGCAGCGCGGTCTTGCCGCCCTCCGCCTCAACCAGCTCGACGTACTTGCGCACGGCGGGCGACTCGTCGGCGTTTTCCAGCATCTGGAAGGTCATGCCCGCCTTCAGCCCGTCGAGGATGCCGCTGTCCGCGTTGAACTGCTTGGCCGCGGTGCCATACCAGGTGGCCTCGCCGACGATCTGCGCGTCCAGGCCCACCTGGTCGAGCGCCTTGAAGAAGTTGAACTCGTTCGGGACCGGCGAGCGGGAGGTCCACAGCGCCTCGACGCCGCACTGCTTGTACTTCTCGGCGAACGGAACGTAGCTCGGCTCCCCCTGGTAGTTCAGGGTGACGCCGCAGTCCTTCGGCGTGTAGCCGGCGGCCTCGGCGATCGAGCGGACCTTGCCCAGCGAGGAGATGATCGTCGGCATGGTGGAGCCGACCAGGTCGAGCCCGTCCTTGAGCTCGGGGTTCAGCTCGGCGACCTGGAACAGCCCCGACCCGTTGGCGTAGTCGACCGGGAACGGCACGCCCTGGTAGGTCATCGGGCCGTTCGCGGCGTCCGGGGAGACGGTGAAGCCGGGGACCGCCGCCATGTTGCAGGCGACCCGGGTCTGCTCGGCCGTCTGGTCCATCGCGAAGCCGTGGCCGACCATCATGAACTCGGACCGGCAGGCCTCCTGCATGACCGTATTCGCGTTCGTCATCGCGGCGTCGTAGTCGGTGCCGACGATGGTGCGGCCGTTGATGCCGCCCTGCTCGTTGCACCAGTCGATCATCGCGGAGACGGCGTCGGACATTTCCTTGTTCAGGCCGGGGCTCTGCGCGTAGCCGCGGTCGTCGCCGTACCCGATCTTGATCTCGGTGTCAGTGACACCCTGATCGGTGGCGCCCGAGGCGTCGCCGTCCCCGCACGGGGAGTCGAGGGTCCCGAACTGGGTGTCGGAGTTGGACGCGGCCTGCGCGTCGCCACTTCCGCCCGAGGTCGGGATGCCGACGTCGCCGCCGCGTTCGGTGGCGCAGGCCGACACCAATGCGGCCGACAGGGCGAGAGCCGCGACGAGTTTCGCGGACGTGCGGGGTTTCACGATCGGTGTCTCCGTTCTTGGAACGCGGTCGAGATGCACAAGGCGCAGAAAACGTGTTCTGCGTCACTCGATGCGGGGACGGTAGCCAGGCGCCACCCCCCGCAACCGCCCATTCCCGGTGAGTGGGACCGGACCGTGAGTTCCGCCACATCGCCGCGCTTCGTGTGACCGGGGCCATCGCGCTGCGGTTCCGGATCGGACCCGTCCGCGCCGGTAAACGGGCAGGCAGCGGGGCGCAGCGACTGTGCCGAACGGCACCCGCGAGCAGCCCCTCGTGAACTCGACTTTTACGCCCTCGTAACGGAGGATGAAGGCTTGTGAACGCGGAACTCATCGTTCTTCTCGTCGTGGTCGTCACCGCCCTCGGGTTCGACTTCACCAACGGCTTCCACGACACCGGGAACGCGATGGCCACCTCCATCGCGACCGGGGCACTCCGACCAAAAGTCGCGGTGGCGCTGTCCGCAACCCTGAACCTGGTCGGCGCGTTCCTCTCGGTCGAGGTCGCCGCCACCGTCGCCAAGGGCGTGGTCAATCTCAGCTCGACCGGCGGTGAGGATCTGCTGATCATCGTGTTCGCCGGGCTGGTCGGCGGCATCCTCTGGAACCTGCTGACCTGGCTGTTCGGCATCCCGTCGAGTTCCTCGCACGCACTGTTCGGCGGCCTCATCGGCGCCGCCATCGCCGGCATCGGGGTGAACGGTGTCGAGTGGGCCGGGGTGCTGAGCAAGGTGATCGTGCCCGCCCTGCTTGCCCCGGTCGTCGCCGGCCTGGTCGCGGTGTGCGGCACCTGGCTGATCTACCGGATCACCCACGGGGTGGACGAGGGCACGAAGGAGCGGGGGTTCCGGCTCGGGCAGGTCGGCTCGGCCTCCCTGGTCTCCCTCGCACACGGCACCAACGACGCCCAGAAGACGATGGGCGTGATCTTCCTTGCGCTGGTCGCACACGGCACCATCACCGCCGACACCCCGATGCCGTTCTGGGTCAAGTTCAGCTGCGCGGTCGCGATCGCGCTCGGCACCTACCTCGGCGGCTGGCGGGTGATCCGCACCCTCGGCAAGGGCCTGGTCGAGATCGCCGCCCCGCAGGGCATGGCCGCCGAGGCGTCGTCAGCGGCGATCATCCTGACCTCGAGCCACCTCGGCCTTCCGCTGTCGACGACGCACGTCGCGACCGGATCGATCATGGGCTCGGGCGTCGGCCGCCGGGGTGCAGAGGTCCGCTGGGGGGTCGCGGCCCGGATGGGCGTCGCCTGGCTGATCACCCTGCCGTCCGCCGCCCTCGCCGGCGCCCTCTGCTGGGGCATCGCGCACCTGATCGGCGGGCTGCCCGGCGTGCTCGTCGTGTTCGCGCTGCTGCTCGCGCTGTCCGCGCTGATGTACCTGCGGTCGCGGCGCCAGCCCGTCGACCACAGCAACGTCAACGCCGAGTGGACCGGCAAGCTCGAGCCGGAGGCCGCGCCGGCCCTGCCCGCCACCGCGGACGCCCTCCTAGCCGACCTCGACGCCGCCGTCGTCAAGGACATCCCCGCCCCGCCGACCGCGAAGCCGGCCACCCCGCAGGCCACCCGCGCCGAGCCCGCCGACAACGTGTCGGCCTGACGGACGGAGAACACCGATGGACCTGTTGACGAAGACCGCCGAATCGCTGTGGCAGGTGATCCTGGTCGGCCTGCTGCTCGGCGCAGGGCTGCCCGCGCTGTTCGCGTTCGGACTGCGGCTGCTCGGATCCGGCAACGCCGCGCCGGTCGCCGACGGCGGCGACGCAGCGACGCGCAGACCGCTGATGGTCGCCGCCGCTGCCGTGTGCTTCGCGGTCGTGGTGATCGCGATCGTCACCGGCATCCTGTTCATCATGGCCGACTTCCTCGATCACACCTTCGGCGTCGAACTGTTCTAGCGTCGCTCCTGGCGCCGACCACCCGGTCGGGCCGTCACGTCGAGAGGCAGGGTGTGTGACCACCACGAAAGCAACGTTCCCGCTGTCGGTCGTGAAGTGGCTGCGCGCCGGGTACCCGGAGGGCGTTCCGCCGAAGGACCGGATCCCGCTCGTCGCGCTGCTGTACCGACAGATGTCCAGCGAACAGATCAAGGACGTCGCCGTCGCGCTCGCCGAGGAGGCCGGGCGGGCGCAGGATCCGACGATCACCCGCGCCGAGATCGGTGACCTGATCGAACAGGTCACCGCGACCGAGCCCTCCGCCGAGGACATCACCCGGGTCGCGGCCGTGCTGGTCGCGGCCGGCTGGCCGCTGGCGGATGCCACGTCCGAGGACACCTGACGAAAGGGGGTATCCCGTGAGCCGTCCACCGTTCCTGGCCTCGATCATCGGCTGGCTGCGGGCCGGGTACCCGAACGGTGTGCCCGAGCAGGACTACGTACCGCTGATCGCGCTGCTGCGGCGGCGCCTGTCCGATGACGAGGTACGCACCGTCACCGATGCCCTGCTGCTGCAGGGCCAGGACACCATCGACCGCGTCGACATCGGGGTCCTGATCACGAAGGTCACCGACGAGATGCCGCTCGAGCCCGACATCGCCCGCGTCACCGCGCACCTGACGGCGGGCGGCTGGCCCCTCGAGGGCCCGTCCGAGCGGGCCTAGGGCAGCATGGGGCGGGTGAGTCCCGTCCTGCAGTCCCTGCCCGTCCCGGCCGGATCGGCGGTGCTCGACCTGCTTCCGGTGCTCGATCGGGCGCTCGCAGGCGACGGCCCGGCGCTGCTGCCCGTCCCCGCCGGTGACGACCGCGAAATCGCCCGACTGTCCGACGCGTTGGCTCCGGGGGAGCCGATCGACGACGGCGTCGCGCTGGTGGTGGCGACGTCCGGGAGCACCGGCGTCCCGAAGGGCGCGCAACTGTCGCCAGCGGCGCTGCACGCCAGCGGCGCCGCCACCCACGACCGGCTCGGCGGGCCGGGTGCGTGGCTGTTGACGCTGCCCGCCCATCACATCGCGGGCCTGCAGGTGCTGCTGCGCGGGCTGCTGGCGGGCACCGAGCCGGTGGTCGTCGACGTCTCTCACGGTTTCGACCCCGCGACGCTGCCCGCGGCGGTTGCCGCGCTGCACGGGCCGCGGCGGTACACCTCGCTGGTCCCGACCCAGCTGGTCAAGGCGCTCGGCGACCCCGAGGCGACGGCGGCCCTCGCCGACCTGGACGCCGTCCTGCTCGGCGGCGCCGCGACCCCGGCACCGCTGCTGGCCCGGGCGGAGGCGGCGGGGATCACCGTGGTCCGCACCTACGGGATGAGCGAGACCTGCGGCGGCTGCGTATACGACGGCGCCCCCCTTGACGGGGTGCTGGTGCGGATCGACACCGATGCGCGGGTGCTGCTCGGCGGCCCGATGCTCGCGTCCGGGTATCGGCGCCTGCCGACCCACCCGGCGTTCGCCGAGCCCGGCTGGTTCCGCACCGACGATGCGGGTGTTGTCGTGGACGGGACACTGCGGATCCTCGGCAGGCTCGACGAGGCGATCTCCACCGGCGGGCTCACGATCGTCCCGCAGGTGGTCGAGGCGGCGCTGGCGACCCACCCGGAGGTCGCCGAGGTCGCGGTGTTCGCCCTCCCCGACACCCGCCTGGGGCAGCGGGTCGCGGCGGCGGTCGTCCCGGTCGCGGGCACCGCCCCGACGCCAGAGTCCCTGCGGGAGCATCTGGTTCGCACCCTGGACGGCACCGCGGCGCCCCGCGAGGTGCACCTGCTGGCGGCGCTGCCGCTGCGCGGCCCCGGCAAGGTCGACCGCCGCGCGCTCACCGCCCGGTTCACCCCCAAGGGTTGAACGGGGGTTCATGCGTCGTTTCCGCCCGCGGGCCAGCGCATGAACCCCCGTTCATCGCTTGCGGAGGGCATGCAAGTGCGGTGCAAGGGTCGTGCAAGCGGGGACGCGGACAGTGGCGTCAGCACTCGATCCGAAAGGACACCCCGCATGACACACTCGACTCCCCCCGCCATTGAGGCGGACGGACTCGTCAAGCGCTTCGGCACCCACACGGCCGTGGACGGCGTCAGCCTGACCGTCCCCACCGGCACCGTCTACGGTGTGCTCGGCCCCAACGGCGCGGGCAAGACCACCACCATCCGGATGCTCGCGACGCTGCTGCGACCCGACGCGGGCCGCGCGGCCGTCTTCGGGCACGACGTCACCGCGGCACCGACCGCGGTGCGGTCGCTGATCGGCGTCACCGGGCAGTACGCGTCGGTCGACGAGGACCTGACCGCGACCGAGAACCTGATGATCTTCTCCCGACTCCTCGGGCTGAGCCGCGCGGACGCCAAACGCAAGACCGCCGAACTGCTCGAGGAGTTCGCGCTCACCGACGCCGCGAGCAAGGCGCTCAAGTACTTCTCCGGCGGCATGCGGCGACGCCTCGACCTCGCCGCCAGCCTCATCTCACGCCCGCCGCTGCTGTTCCTCGACGAACCGACCACCGGCCTCGACCCGCGCACCCGCGCCCAGATGTGGGACACCATCCGGCGGCTCGTCGCCGAGGGGTCGACGGTGCTACTGACCACGCAGTACCTCGACGAGGCCGACCAGCTGGCGGATCGGATCGCGGTGATCGACCACGGCCGGGTGATCGCCGACGGGACCGCGGACGAGCTGAAGGCGTCGGTCGGGACGTCGTCGCTGCAGCTGAGCCTGGTCGACCGCGCCGACATCGAGGCCACCCGCGCCCTGCTTGCAGGCGCGTTGGGCGTGGAGGTCGTCGTCAGCCCGGAGGCCGCGCGGCTGACCGCACCGCTCGCCGACACCTCGATCACACCGGAACTGCTGATCCGATTGCGCGACAACGGGATCGGCGTCGACGAGATCACGGTGAGCAAGCCCAGCCTCGACGAGGTCTTCCTCGCCATCACCGGACACGACGCCGACGCCGACGCCGACGCCGACACCGACACCGACACCGACAGGAGCGCAGCATGACGACCACCCTCGCCACTCCGGCCACCACCGCCCCGCCGCTACCCGCCGCCCGCACCGTCGGGCTCCGCGACACCGTCGCCCAGTCCCTGACCATGGCCCACCGCGGCCTGATCAAGGTCAAGCACAACCCCGAGCAGCTGTTCGACGTGGTGGTCCAGCCGATCATCTTCACGGTGATGTTCACCTACATCTTCGGCGGCGCCATCGCCGGCGACATCGCCTCCTACCTGCCGATCATCATCCCCGGCATCCTGGTACAGACGGTGATCACCGCGTCGATCGTCACCGGAACCCAGCTGCGCGAGGACATGGATAAGGGGGTGTTCGACCGCTTCACTTCGCTGCCGATCGCCCGGATCGCACCGCTCGCTGGCGCGCTGCTGTCCGACATGGTGCGGTACGCGATCGCGTCGACCATCACCTTCGCGATGGGCTACGCGATGGGCTTCCGCCCCGGCGGCGGGATCGTCGGTGTCGTTGCCGCGGTGCTGCTGGTGATGGTGTGCGCCTTCGCAATCAGCTGGATCTTCGCGCTGATGGGGGTGCTGATGAGCAAGGCATCGAGCGTGCAGGGCATCTCGATGCTGGTGCTGTTCCCGCTGACGTTCATGTCGAACGCGTTCGTTCCCGCCGACACCATGCCCGGCTGGATGCAGACGTTCGTGTCACTGAACCCGGTCTCGCACATCGTCACCGCGGTCCGCGAGCTGCTGTCCGGCGGCCCGGTCGGGATCGACCTGGTGTGGGCGCTGGTCGGCGCCGCGGTCATCGTCGCGGTCTTCGCTCCGATCACGATGCGCGCCTACATGCGGAACGCCTAGCCGCACTACGGATCCCGGCTTCGGCGGGACGCTCACCCGCGGGTGCGGAATGCGTCCAGGATCTGTCGCCGGGCCCGGCTCCTCGGCAGGCCCGCCACCGCAGCAAGGGCGGCGTCGACTCGGTCGGCGCCGACCTCCGCGCGGGCCCGTTCCAGGTGCCGGGACACCTGCATCACCGGGAAGTCCTGCCGCGGTGAGACTCTCGTCGACAGTGCCAGCAGCCGCAGCCCGGCGTCCGGGTCGCCGGTCGCGATGTCGAACCCGCCGACCGCACAGGCCACCGCCCCGGTCTGCGGGAGATCCGGGTAGCCCGCGGGACCGAGCTGGGTCAGCACCCGCTCGGTGAAGGCGGCGACGATGTCGGCCACGGCCCCGGCCCGGCCGGCCAGTACATGGGCGTCGACAGCCGCGGACATCACCATCAACCCGAACGGGTCCGGGGTGTCCCCGGCGCCGGGCTCCGGTCCGCCCTCCAACTCCAGCGCCCGCCGGTACCCGCGCAGCCCGGCCTCCACCTCTCCGGCCGCGAGGTCGATCTCGGCGCGGGCCGTCGCGAGCACCGCGGCCCCGTGGCGGTCCTCGAAGCGTCCGGGGGCACCGCTCGCGATCTCGGCCAGGTTCCCGGCCCGCTCCAGTTCGCGGCGGGCCTCGTCGACGCGGCCGAGACCGACCAGGACGGCGGTGAGATAGGTGCGCGAGGCCAGCGCCTCGTCGTACGCGCGCAGCTGCCCCAGCAACTCCACGCCCTCCCGGTAGTACCCGAGGGCCTCCTCGTAGTTCGCGGCCTGCGCCGCGAGACTGCCGAGATGCTGACACACCATCGACAGCGTCCAGACCTGACCGGACTCCCTGGCGAGCGCCAACGCGGCCAGCGCGTCGACCCGCGACCCGTGCAGGTCCCCGTTGTTCTCTCGCAGGTTCGCGCGGGACATCAGGGCAGCACTGCGGGCGGCAGGATCGGGATGCCGGACACCCTCCGCGAGGATCCGCGCCGCCCCCGCACCTCCCGCGGGCAGGGTGAGCAGTGCCGCACTCAACACCAGGACTGGGTCGAGATCGGTTCGGGTCCGGACGATCTCACGCAGCCGTACCCGGGTCGTTGCCAGCATCCGTACCGACCCGGAGAAGGCCGCGGTCCCGGCAACGAGGACGTGGCACAGCGCCAGACTGTTCCCCGGGACCCCCGCCAGCCGGCCGTCGCGGGGGTCGACGGCGAGGATCCGGGGAGCCCAGGCCAGCACCTCGGACTGCGAACCGCGCAGCGACCACAGCATCCCGAGGACGGAGAACACCCCGACGACGACATCGTTCGCGTCGACCTCCGCGGCCCGCCGGAGGACGGCGAGCAGGTTGTCGTGTTCCGCCTCGACCATGGCGGTCACCGCGATCTCGTCGCCATCGAGGAAACCACGCGTTGCGGCGGAACAGAATTCGCGCGCCCACCCGAAGGTGCGCGCCTCCACCTCGTCGACCTCCCCTGCCTCCGCGAGCCGTTCCTCGCCGAACTCCCGCACGGTCTCGAGCATGTGGTAGCGCAGGCCTGCCCGGTCGGTTCCCTCGACCACCGTCAGCATCGACTGACCGACCAGGCCCTCCACCGCGTCCGCCGCGTCGGTCACCGCACCCCACTGCGCGACCAGCATTGCGGCCTCGCCCGTGACGCCGCCGGGGAACCGGCACAGGCGGCGCAGCGCCGCCTGCTGCCCGGACCCGAGCAGATTCCAGCTCCAGTCGATCACGGCGCGCAGCGTGCGGTGCCGTTCCGGCGACGTCCGATCCCCGGACCGCAGCAGCGTGAACCTGTCGGTGAGCCGGGTGTTGATCTCCGCCACGCTCATCGTCCGGACCCGGGCGGCCGCCAATTCGATGGCCAGTGGGAGTCCGTCGAGGGTGCGGCACAATCGCGCCACCTCCCGCGGGTCCAGCCGTACCGACGGTCGCACGGCCCGCGCCCGGGTCCGGAACAGTTCCGTTGCCGGGGAACCGCTCTCGTCAACCTCAAGCGGCGCAAGCGGATACACCACCTCGGCGTTGATCGCCAGCGGCGCACGGCTGGTGGCCAACACCGTCACCCGGTCACTTACCGCGACGAGGTCCGCCACCACCGCTGCGACGTCGTCGATCAGGTGCTCGCAATTGTCCAGAATTAGCAGCGACGGCCGCGCGGACAGCGCGTCCCGCAGCCGATTCCGCGCGTCGTGGATCCGGGCGCGGGTCAGGCCGGCACCCGGCGTCAGCTCGATCTCGCTGAGCCCCAGGGTCGCGCTGATCGCGCCGATCACGTCGGCGCCGCTGCGCAGCGGCGCCAGTTCGACGAGTGCGACCGGGAGGTCGGCGGCGGCGCGCAGTCCGATCGCGTGCGCGAGCCGGGTCTTCCCGGTGCCGCCGGGGCCGAGCAGGGTGACCACCCGGGCCGCGGCAAGCAGGTCGTCGACCGCATCCAGGTCCGCATCGCGGCCGAGCAGCGCGTTCGGCGCCGCCCGCAGCCCGACGGCGGAGGGAACCGGCTCGGCCGCCCCCGGCAGCGGTTCGGCTACCGCGGGCACCGCTGATCCGGCGGCCCTGGCCTGCCCGCCGAACGTCGGCGCGGCCCCGGTCAGCACCGCGGCGTTGAGCTCCACCAGCCGGGGCGACGGGTCGGTACCGAGCCGGTCGGCGAGCCGTTCCCGCAACCCGGCGAAGACGTCCAGCGCCTCGTTCGCCAGACCCAGTCCGGCGAGCACCAGCATCAACTGCCCGTGCGCCTGCTCGTCCAGGGGCGACCGGTCCGCTGCTGCTCGCGCCAGCGGCAGCGCCTGCCGCAGGTCACCGGCGGTGACCAGCGCGGCGAGCAGGGCCGTGTCCAACGCCGCCCTGCGCTGCGCCGCCTCCTCGACGAGCTCGCGGGCGGGCGCACCGGCCGGCAGGTCCGCACCGGGCTCGCCGCGCCACAACGCCTGCGCGGCCCGGACGGACTCCGCAGCAGCGCGCGGGTCGCCGTCGGCGAGGTGCTGCTGTGCCGCCTGCTCGAGGACACGCGCGAGGGTCAGGTCCACCTGCGTCCGGGTCAGCACCAGCCGGTAGCCGTGGGCGGTGCTCTCCACCGCACCGTCGGGCAGCGCGGACCGCAACCGCGAGATCTGGGTGTGCAGCGCATTCGTCGGGGACCGCGGCGGGTCATCCCCCCACACGTCCTCGATCAGGGCGGATGCGCCCCGCACCCGCCCCGGTGTGCGCGCCAACGCGACCAACAGGGTGCGGGCCCGGGGGCCCGGCAGCGGGACCAGGGATCCGTCGCGTCGCGTCGACACCGCACCGAGCAGGGCCACCACCAGATCGGTGGACACGTCCGGGCCGGGGTCGTTCACAGGGGGGTGCACCGGCGCCCATGCTAGCCACCCCGACGGGTCCGGGACCGGATGGTGACAGGATCGCAGGCATGGCTTCTGTTTCCGAATGGATCTCCGGCGCCCGACCGCGCACCCTGCCGAACGCGATCGCCCCGGTGCTCGCGGGCACCGGCGCGGCGGCGTCGATCGGCGGCGCCGTGTGGTGGAAGGCGTTGCTGGCGCTGCTGGTGTCGATGGCCCTGATCGTCGGCGTCAACTTCGCCAACGACTACTCCGACGGGATCCGGGGAACCGACGACGAGCGGGTCGGCCCGCTCCGTTTGGTCGGGTCGAGGCTCGCGTCGCCCGCCGCGGTCAAGGGTGCGGCGTTCGCCTGCTTTGGGGTCGCCGCCGTCGCGGGCGTCGTGCTGGCGCTGGTGTCGGCGTGGTGGCTGATCCTGGTCGGCGCGGCCTGCATCGTCGGCGCCTGGTATTACACCGGCGGGTCGAAGCCGTACGGGTACAGCGGGTTCGGCGAGATCGCGGTGTTCGTGTTCTTCGGGCTGGTCGCCGTCCTCGGCACTCAGTTCGTGCAGGCAGGCCGCGTCGACTGGGCCGGGACGGTGACCGCGGTCGCGGTCGGCTCGTTCTCGTCCGCGGTGTTGGTCGCGAACAACCTGCGCGACATCCCCACCGACACCGAGTCCGGCAAGCACACCCTCGCGGTGCGGCTCGGCGACGCCCGGACCCGCACCCTGCACCTGGCGCTGCTCGCGGTGCCGTTCGTGGTGACGCTGGTGCTCGTCGCGCGCACCCCGCTTGCCCTGCTCGGCCTGCTGGCGCTGCCGTTGGCGGTGAAGGCGAACGCCCCGGTCCGGTCCGGCGGCCAGGGCCTCGCCCTGATCCCGGCGCTCGCCGGAACCGGGGCCGCGATGCTCGTCTGGGGTGCGGCGACCGGCCTAGCGTTGTGGCTCGGCTGACGCTCGCGCGCGCCGACGGCGGGTCGGCTCAGCGCTTGCCGCCGGGAACCACGGCGGTGAGCACGAAGTTGACCACCGAGATGATCAGCGCACCCCACACCGCGGTCCAGAACCCGTCGACGGAGATGCCCAGCGAGGTCGATTCGGTGATCCAGGCCGTCAGCAGCAGCATCAGCGCGTTGATCACCAGCGTGAACAGCCCGAGCGTGAGGATCAGCAGCGGCAGGGACAGCAGCTGCACGATCGGCTTGACGAACGCGTTCACTACGGTGAACACCAGCGCGATGAACGCGATCACGACGACCTGACTGACGTCGTCCTTGGTGGCGATGTCGATGCCGGACACCCATTCCGACGCCAGCCAGATCGCAATCGCGTTGATCACCAGACGCACCAAGAAACTCATGCGCCCATGCTGACACACGAGAGGCTCCGGACGGGACCGATGATCCGACTCGCCATCGCCGCCGACCTGTCCGCGCTGCCGGCCATCGAGGTCGCCGCCGGGCACCCGTTTCGCGCGCTCGGGATGACGGCCGTCGCCGACGACGCGCCGCCGACGATCGCTGGACTCGAGCGGTATCGGCGCGCGGGCCGGCTGTGGGTCGCCACCGCCGCCTCCCCAGCATCGAGTGAACGGAAGCGTTCAGTCGATGAGATCGACCGAATGGTCCATTCGCTCGCCCGGTCGCAGGTCGGCCGGTCCGACGGCACCGCCGTGGGCTACGCGTGCGCCGAGGTCGTCGACGGCGGCGCGCATCTCGAGCAGGTGTCGGTGGATCCGCGCTGGTCGGGCCGTCGCCTCGGCGCGGCACTGATCGAGGCGGTCGCCGCGTGGGCGGTCGACCGGGGCGACCGGCGGCTGACGCTGACCACGTTCGTCGACGTTCCGTGGAACGCGCCGTACTACCGGCGTCTCGGTTTCGAGCCGATCCCGGACTCCGACCTTGGCCCGCAGTTGCGGGCGGTCCGGGCCGCCGAGGCCGCGCACGGCCTCGACGCCTGGCCCCGGATCGCGATGCAGCGTCCCCTGAACCCCAGCCACCTGACCCGCACCCCCTGAACCATTGAATGGGGGTTCATGTGTCATCCGCCACCCGGAAGTGACGCATGAACACCCATTCAACGAATGGGTGCGGGTCAGGCCGCGCGGTCGAGAAGGTCGATCACCCGACGACGCAGCTCGGCTGGCTCGACATGAGGGGCGATCTCGTCGATGACGGCGGGATCGGCGCAGCGCAGCAACCCCAGCAGGAGGTGTTCGGCGCCGATCGCGGGATCTTTGCGGGCCAGTGCCTCGCGCAGCGACAGCTCGATCGACTTCTTCGCGCCTGCGGTGAACGGGACGTGCCCGGTGCGGCGGGCGAACCAGCCGCGCCGCTCGTCGACACCGTCGACACCGTCGAGTGCATCGGCGCCGAAGCTCGATTCGATGCTGACCCGGACCGCGTCGAGGTCGATGCCGATCGAGCGCAGCGCCTCAGCATCGACGTCGCCGAGTGGACGGTCCGCGGTCCCGTCCACGAGGTGCACCCGGACCGCCGCATGGGTCAGGCCGGTGTCGGCGCAGAGCTGTCCGAGTGGTGAGTTCGCCTCAACGACGAGCACGCCGAGCAGGACGTGTTCGGCGCCGATCCGCGGGGACGCGAGGCCCTTGGCCTCCCCTTGGGCCCGAACGACCGCGGATCGGGCCGCGCCGGTGAACCGTTCGAACATCTCATCTCCTCCTGTTGTGCTTCTGGTGCACGGCCTGCCTACTGACCTCGAGGGAGTCGGCAATCGCCTGCCAGGACCAGCCCTGATCGCGGGCGTTCTGCACCTGCACCGCCTCGAGCCGTTCGAGCAGCCTGCGCAGCGCCAGCACGGCCCGCAGGCCGATCTTCGGGTCGGGGCTGCCCGCTGCCGCCGCGAGATGCGTTGCCTCGGTCATAACGTCAATCTACGTTGACATCCCCCGACATGTCAATGAAAGTTGACATGGTGGGGCGGCGCTACCGTGGACGGGACTTGGACGCCCATTCAGAAGGAGATCCCATGGCACTGAGCAAGACCGCCGCATCCGCCATCGCCGCCAGCGGACTCGTCGGCGGCTACGCCGTCGCCCGGCAGACCGGCAACCGGCCGCTCGGCGGCGCGGTCCTCGCCGCGGCCGGGGCCGTCTGCGCCACCCACTGGGCGCGCACCTCGGGCCCGGGCCGGACCGCGGTCCTGCTCGGCACCTACGTCGGCGCGTTCGGCGCCTCGCATCCACTGGCCAAGAAGATCGGCGCCTGGCCGTCGGTCGGGGTCGTCGCGGCAGGCACCGCGGCCGCCGCGCAGCTGATCAGCAGGTGACGGCGCCGAGGTCCCGGACGGTTCAGGCGCCGAACTTCGGCGTGATGTGCGCGACGACCGCATGGATGGTGCCGTCCGGAATCTCGAACGTCTCGACGATCTCGACGGTCATCAACGTTGCGCCCGCGATCCCGGCGTCGAGCAGGTAGCGGGTCGACACCACGTCCCCCTGCTCACTGAGTTCCAGGTCGCGGATGCCCTGGATCACGCGGTACTGCGGGCCGTGGGTGAGGTCCCACGCCATCTGCGCACCGGTGAAGCCGGTCTTCAGGCCCGCCTCGACCCGGGTGGCGCCCGGCGCGAACGCCACGTCCGATGCGTCGTGGGAGAGCAACGCATCGATGTAGGCGCGGGCGACGGCCTCCCGCTCGCTGTCGACGCGACCCGGATCAGCCGAGACTGCGGGACCGGCGGCAGCGGTGCCCGCGGTCGCGATCACGGCGGAGACGGCGACAGCGGCCCCGATGGCGGACAGGGCGAGGACTCGACGGGAGGTGCGCATACCCGGCAGCGTAGCGAGAACACGTTCCAGTGGTGATCACTATGTGGCCACCATCGGCCGATTTCGCGGCCGTCCCCCCACCGGGGTGCGTGACGATGGACGGGCAGGACACGTTCCGGGGCCGACCCGGCCTCGAGGGATTCGACCCAGACGCACGAGCACCTCGACTCGAACGGATCACCGCCATGCGCACCCTTCCCCGCCTCGCCGCGACCGCCGCCCTGACCTCGATCGCGGCGTTCGGCCTCACCGCGCCTGCTGGCGCGACGCCGCCGCAGGGCGTCACCGCGGACACCCTCGCCGAACTCGAGCTCGCGCCGTCCCTGCTGCCGCCGCCACCGCCCGGACACGCCGCCGTGCCGGACGAGACCGAGGGGACGCTGCGCCGGCTCGTCATCGCGCCGGGCGGCAGCACCGGCTGGCACCGCCACGGCGGCCATGTCCAGGGCCTCGTCGTGTCGGGCACCCTGACGCGGGTGCTGCCCGACTGCTCGCGGGTCACCTCGCCCGCGGGAGCGTGGGTCACCGAGGACCCGGGCGGCGACCATGTCGGGCTCAATCTCGGCCCCGACCCCGTCGTTCTCCTCGTCACCTACCTGCTGCCGGACGACGTCCCGTTCGCCGAGGATGCCCCGGCACGCTGCCCGGCTTGACCTCAAGTTCACTTTAGGTTCTACGGTCGGCTGCACACCGGGCATGTCAGAGCCTGCCCGTAGCGTTGCACCGACCAGACGAATCGAGGGGGACGGCAGTGAACAGCACGGTCAGGAATGGAGCCCGGTCATGAGCATGGAATCGGTCGCCTGGAACTCGATGTACCGGATGATGCACGCCCAGGACGACCGGCGTCCGTTCTCGATGGCCACGGTGCGGCGGATCCTCGGCTTCGCGACACCGCACCGCCGCAAGATCACGCTGTTTCTGCTGGTCAGCGTCGCGACCGCGGCGCTCGCGGTCGCGACGCCGGTACTCGCGGGCCGGGTCGTCGACGCCATCGTCAAGGGCACCGACGCCAGCGTCGTGGTGTGGCTGGCGATCGCGATCGCGGTCATCGCCCTGCTCGAGGCCGCGCTCGGGCTGTACAACCGCTACCTGTCGTCGAGCATCGGCGAGGGCCTGATCCTGGACCTGCGCACCGCGGTGTTCGACCACGTGCAGAAGATGCCGATCGCGTTCTTCACCCGCACCCGGACCGGCGCCCTGGTCAGCAGGCTCAACAACGACGTGATCGGGGCCCAGCGCGCGTTCAGCGACACCCTGTCCGGGGTTGTTGCGAACCTGGTGACGCTCATCCTGACATTGGTGGTCATGCTGGGTATCTCCTGGCAGATCACCGTGCTGGCGCTGCTGCTGCTGCCGGTGTTCGTGCTGCCTGCTCGCCGGATCGGCGCGAAGATGGCTGTCCTGCAGCGCGAGGCGGCGGACCACAACGCGACCATGAGCACGCAGATGACCGAACGGTTCTCGGCACCCGGCGCGACCCTGGTCAAACTGTTCGGCAGGCCCCAGGAGGAGTCCGCGGAGTTCGAGGTCCGGGCGCACCGGGTCCGCGACATCGGGGTGCGCACCGCGATGACGCAGGCCGCGTTCGTCACCTCCCTGACGCTGGTGTCGGCGCTGGCGCTGGCCCTGGTGTACGGACTGGGCGGCTGGTACGCGCTGACCGGACGCCTCGAGGCGGGCTCCGTTGTCGCCCTTGCGCTGCTACTGACCCGGCTGTACGCGCCGCTGACCGCGCTCGCGTCCGCGAGGGTCGAGGTGATGAGCGCGCTCGTCAGCTTCGAGCGGGTCTTCGAGGTCCTGGACCTGCCGCCGCTGATCGCCGAACCCGCGCGCCCGACACCGATGCCGGACGGGCCGGTGTCGGTCGAGTTCGAACAGGTCCGGTTCGCGTACCCGGCAGCGGACAAGGTGTCGCTCGCCTCGCTCGAGGAGGTCGCGACCCTCGATACCCGGGGCGGCGTCGAGGTCCTGCACGAGATCTCGTTCCGCGCCGAGCCGGGCCAGATGGTCGCGCTGGTCGGTTCCTCCGGGGCGGGCAAGTCGACGATCGCGCAGCTGGTGCCGCGGCTCTACGACACCGATGCAGGCGCGGTCCGGGTCGGCGGCGTCGACGTGCGGGAGTTGTCCGCCGAGGCGATCCGCGGGACCGTCGGCATGGTCACCCAGGACGGGCATCTGTTCCACGATTCGATTCGCGCGAACCTGATGCTGGCCAGGCCTGGTGCGACCGAGGACGAGATGTGGGCGGTCCTTGACCGGGCCCGGCTCACCGACCTGATCCGGTCGCTGCCCGACGGCCTCGACACCGTGGTCGGCGAGCGCGGCTATCGGCTCTCCGGCGGCGAGCGGCAGCGGTTGACCATCGCCCGCCTGCTGCTGGCGCATCCGCGGGTGGTGATCCTGGACGAGGCGACCGCGCACCTGGACTCGACGTCCGAGGCCGCGGTGCAGGCCGCGCTCGGCGAGGCGTTGATCGGCCGGACGTCGGTGGTGATCGCGCACCGGCTGTCGACGATCCGGGCGGCGGACCAGATCCTGGTGATCGAGGACGGGCGGGTCGTGGAGAGCGGAACCCACGTCGAACTCCTCGCCGCGGGCGGCCGGTACGAGGACCTCTACCGCACCCAGTTCGCCGACACCGATGAGCACGCGCCAGCGCGCTGACGGATCACGCGGTCCAGCGGCCGGTGCGCGCGAACGCGTCGAGCACCGCCGCAGGGCCGGTGAGGTCGAGGCCCTGACCCCGAACCCAGTCGTCGTCGAAGTAGGTGCCCGCGTACCGCTCGCCGCCATCGCAGATCAGGGTGACGACGCTGCCCGCACGCCCGGCGGCGAGCATCTCGGCGAGCACCGAGAAGGCGCCCCACAGATTGGTGCCGGTGGATCCGCCGACGCGGCGGCCGAGGACGGCGCTGGCATGCCGGGTGGCGGCGATCGACGCGGCATCGGGGACGGTCGCCATCCGATCCACGACCTGCCCAATGAACGACGGCTCGATGCGCGGCCTGCCGATGCCCTCGATCCGGGACGGCATCCCGGTCCGGTGCTCGGCCGAGCCGGTCTCGTAACCGCCGATGAACGCCGAGTTCTCGGGGTCGACGACCAGCAGTCGTGTCGCGTGCCTGCGGTATCGGAGGTACCGGCCGATCGTCGCTGACGTGCCACCGGTCCCGGCCCCGACGACCACCCAGTCGGGAACCGGGTGCCGCTCGAGCCGCATCTGCTCGAAGATGCTCTCGGCGATGTTGTTATTGCCGCGCCAGTCGGTCGCCCGCTCGGCGTGCGTGAATTGGTCCATGTAGTGGCCGCCGACCTCGTCGGCGAGTCGCTGCGCCTCGGTGTAGATCTCGCCGGGCCGGTCCACGAAGTGGCAGCGTCCGCCCTGCGCCTCGATCAGCGCGATCTTGGCCGGGCTGGTGCTGCGCGGCATCACCGCGACGAAGTCCAGGCCGAGGAGCTTCGCGAAGTACGCCTCGCTGACCGCCGTCGACCCGGACGACGCCTCGATGACGGTGGTGTTTTCGGTGACCCACCCGTTGCAGATCGCGTAGAGGAACAGCGACCGCGCGAGCCGGTGCTTGAGGCTGCCGGTGACGTGGGTGGACTCGTCCTTGAGGTAGAGGGCGACACTCCAGTCCACAGGCAGCGGGTACCTCAGCAGGTGCGTGTCCGCGCTGCGCTGGGTGTCGGCGTCGATCAGCCGCACCGCCTCGTCGACCCAGTCACGCGGCGCGCTCCGGTCGACGGTGGCCGTCATTACTTGTCGCCGCGGAGCTTCGACCGCAGGTCGTCGCGGTCCTTGCGCCGCTGCGCGTCGACCTGGGAGATCTGCTCGTTGACGCGGATCCGCAGCGTCTTGAACAGCACCAGCGACAGCGGAAGCGCAATGACAACCGCGAAGATCAGCGCAACCAGCAGCGGCACCTCGACACTGACCAGCTTGCTCACGCCCAGGATGATCGCCGCGATGACCACCACCAGGCCGAGACGGGCGGCAGTGTAGATCGCCATCGCCTTGGCGAGTGAACCCTTCGGGTTCGCGGGGGCGGAGTCGGGGGTCGAGTCAGTCACTACCCCAGGGTACCGACCGGGCACCGGACCATCACACCTGCCGGACTTATCCGATTTGCGAATTACCTCCCCTTTACCGAACTTAGACGGTTCGAGTACCTGGGGGGTCGGGTGCCACGATGTGCGCACTGTCCGCGACGTGCACCGCGGCCGAGCCGTCCGGCCATGCCACGGCCCGGGCCGCGGCTCGGCACTTGACCCTTGAGGGAGGGCCTCGATGAGCGTCCCCGCGTTCCACGCCACCCAGGAAGCACTGCTCACCCCTGGCCAGGTGGCCGCCCTGTTCCATGTCGACCCCAAGACGGTCACGCGATGGGCGCACGCCGGACGCCTCGGCTCCCTCCGCACCCCGGGCGGGCACCGCCGTTTCCGCGAGTCCGAGGTCATGGCGCTGCTGCAGTCCCTCACCACCGAGGCCACCGCCCGCTGAGCCTCGGCGAACTCAGTCGGGATTGCCGGGGTCGGCGGCGCCGTCGCGCTCGTCCCGGTCCGCCCAATCGAGCAGCGGCGCCGGATCGAACACCGCGTCGTCGATGCCCGCGTGCAGGTCGCCGAGACGGGCGAAACGGCCCGGCATCGTCGCGAGCGTGAAGTCGTCCGGGTCCGCGTCCCCGAGTTCGTCCCAGCCAACGGGAGCGGACACCCGCCCGTTCGGCACGCCGCGCACCGAGTAGGCCGCCGCCATCGTGTGATCGCGGGCATTCTGGTTGTAGTCCACAAACAGGGCCGCCGGGTCCCGGTCCTTCCGCCACCAGGTGGTGGTCGCGTCGGCCGGTGCGCGTCGCTCGACCTCCCGCGCGAAGGCGAGGGCGGCCCGGCGCACATCCGCGAAGCCGTGCGTTGGCGGGATCCGCACGTAGACGTGCACCCCTCGGCCTCCCGACGTCTTCGGCCAGCCCACCGCGCCGAGCTCGTCGAGCACCTCGTGCACGACCCCGGCAACGCGCAGCACCCGGTCCCACCCGCAGTCGGGCATCGGATCGAGGTCGATCCGCCACTCGTCGGGTTTCTCCACGTCACCGCGCCGCGAGTTCCAGGGATGGAACTCGACCGTCGACATCTGCACCGCCCAGATCACCTGGGCGAGTTCGGTGACGCACAGCTCGTCCGCGTCCCGGTCGTAACGCGGAAAGTGGACGCGCACCGTGTCCATCCAGTCCGGTGCGCCCCGCGGCAGCCGCTTCTGGTGCACCTTCTCCCCCGCAACTCCGCCCGGGAACCGGTGCAGCATGCATGGCCGCTCCCGCAGCGCACGGACGATGCCGTCCCCGACGGCGAGGTAGTACCGGGCGAGGTCTAGCTTCGTCGCGCCGGTGGCCGGGAAGTACACCCGGTCCGGGTGCGAGATGCGCACCACGCGGCCCCCGACCTCGATCGGGGCGGCGCTCCCTGCGGCGGCCATGCCCCCGAACCTACCGCGAGCCGCCCGGACCCGCTGGGTGGGATCTCGAGCCCGCAACCGGCCGATTTCGTGTAATACTGCAACGCGTTCTACCCGTCTCGTGATGTTCGCCCGAGCCGGGTTCTCCCCTGCAGATGAGGACGTGATGAGCGACGCGACCCCCGCCGTGGAGGGCTGGTTCACCACCGGCCCCGAGCCGGCCCTGATCGGAACCTCGTGCCGGTCCTGCGGCACGATCTCCTTCCCCCGGGAAACCACCTTCTGCAAGAACCCGGCGTGCGCCGGCGAGGAGTTCGACGACGTCGAGCTGTCCCGCCGCGGCACCGTCTGGTCCTACACCGACGCCCAGTACAAGCCGCCCGCGCCGTACATCGCCACCACCGATCCGTACGTACCGTTCGCGCTCGCCGCCGTGGAGCTACCGGAGGGCCTCGTCGTGCTCGGCCAGGTCGCCGACGGGTTCGGCGTCGCCGACCTCAAGGTGGGCAACGCGGTCGAGCTGGTCGTCGAGACCCTCTACACCGACGAGACCGGCGATCGCACGATCTGGCGTTGGAAGCCGGTCGCGGCAGCAGAGAACGGGGCAGTGGCATGAGCAACAACGATGTGGCGGTTCTCGGCGTCGGCATGCACGCCTGGGGCAAGTGGGGGCACTCGTTCGTCAAGTACGGCGTCGCCGCGGCCCGCGCGGCCCTCGCCGACTCGGGCGTGGACTGGCAGGACGTCGACCTGATTGTCGGCGGCGAGACGGTCCGCAACGGCTACGGCGGCTACGTCGCGGGCGCCACGTTCGCGCAGGCCCTCGGTTGGAACGGCGCCCGGGTCGCCACGTCGTACGCGGCGTGCGCGACCGGCGCGCAGGCCCTCGACACCGCCCGCGCCCGGATCCTGGCTGGCCTGTCCGACGTCGCGCTCGTCGTCGGCGCCGACACCACCCCGAAGGGCTTCCTCGCCCCGGTCGCCGGCGAACGCTGGGACGACCCGGACTGGCTGCGGTTCCGCCTGATGGGCATGACGAACCCCGCATACTTCGCACTCAACGCGCGCCGTCGCATCGACCTGTACGGCGCGACCGTCGAGGACTTCGCCGCGGTCAAGGTGAAGAACGCGAAGCACGGCCTGAACAACCCGTACGCGCGCTACCGCAAGGAGGTCGCGGCCGCGGACGTGCTCGCGTCGCCGATGGTCGCCGACCCGCTGCACCTGCTCGACATCTGCGCCACCTCCGACGGCGGCGCGGCGATCATCCTGACGTCGCTGGAGTACGCCCGCAAGAAGGGCATCGTCGACCCGGTGAAGATCAAGGCGATCTCGACGGTCACCCCGACGTTCCCGCAGACCATCATGGACATGCCGAACTTCTCCACCGAGTCGGCGTCCGCGGTCCCCGCGCCGGAGCGCACGTTCAAGGAGTCGATCGGCGACGCCGCCTACGAGGAGGCGGGCATCTCGCCGGAGGACGTCGACGTCGCCGAGGTCTACGACCTCGCCACCTCGGTGGAGCTCGACTGGATCGAGGACCTGTCGCTGTGCAAGCGCGGCGAGGCCGAGCACCTGCTCCGCGCGGGGGACACCACGATCGGCGGCCGCATCCCGGTCAACCCGTCCGGCGGACTTGCCTGCTTCGGTGAGGCCGTCCCCGCGCAGGCGCTGGCGCAGGTGTGCGAGCTCACCTGGCAGCTGCGCGGGCAGGCCGAGGGCCGTCAGGTCGAGGGCGCCCGGGTCGGCATCACCGCCAACCAGGGCCTGTTCGGTCACGGCTCGTCGGTCATCGTCTCCGTCTGACGTCCCGCGGCTCCGACATCTCGGGTGAGGGGCACCTTCGACCGGTGGAACCGGTCGAAGGTGCCCCTCCCCCCCTTACGGGGACCAGCCGGGGGGAACAGCCTGGAGGGAAGGGGGGGCGT
>NZ_JBSGXD010000011.1:76647-114600 GCF_053609225.1 Rhodococcus sp. NPDC054953
TGTGTCGGCTGCTTGGTGTCCTTTCTTTTTTTCTGCTTTCTCGGTTCTCGACTCTTGGGGGGGGGGGGCCTTTCGGGCGGTGAGACTTGTTAGAGTTTCCCCCTCACCCCGTTACGGGGCCCGGCCGGGGCGACTAGCCTGAAGGGAAGGAGGTGCGTCGTGATCTACCTGTTGGCGCTCATCGGACTGGTGACGCTCGCCGTGCTGTTGTGGAAGGGGTTCGGACCGGACCTGCAGAGGCCTGCGGGCCGGGTCGTCGGCCCGGACGACGACCCCGAGTTCCTGTGGCAGGTCGATCGGGAGAATCATCGCCGGACCCGCGACACCCCGGACGGCGACCCGCAGGACTGATCCGGCCGGGCGTCGACCGGGCGGTGCGCTACTCGGCGGGCCGGGCCAGCGCCGTGAACATCCGGTCGGTCACCTTGACCGCCAGATCGCCACCGTCCGCGTCCTGCACGAAGACCGCGAACGCGAGGTCGCCGCGCGACCCGTAGAACCAGCGGTCGTCCCCCTCGGCGCCGGTCGCGCCGATCAGGTCGCCGTAGCCGGCCAGCAGGTTCGCCGGTCCCCGGTGCACGGTGTCCCGCATGATGGCGCGCAGCTGGTCGGTGACCGGGGCGGGCAACTGCTCGACCGGCTCGTCGGTGCTGGCCGGTTGGCCCGCCGCGATCAGCGGGACGGTCGGCGCGCCGCGGGCGATCGACGCCGCGACCAGTGCCATCCCGAACGGGCTGACCGCCACCTGATTGTCCGGCGTGCGGTCGGACTCCGAGCGCATCAGGTTCGGCCCGCTGCCGACGAAGGAAGCCGTCTTCTGCTCCAGCCCGGGGATCTTGTAGTCCACGCCGAGCCCCAGCTGCTTCGCCGCGTGCTCGATGTCGGTGTTCTGCGCGGTGGCCGCGACCCGGACCAGGTCCAGCGTGGACCCGGACGGGTAGAGGCCGGTGAACGCGATCGACCCGAGGTCGCTGGCCTGGTTGTTCTGGGCGACCGCCAGGATCGCGCCGGTGGACGGCTGCAGCGCCACGATCGCGGCCGGGGTGCCGACGCTGACCGCGGCGTGTTCGGCGGCCATCTGCAGCCGCGGCTCGATCGTCGAGCGGATGTCGGGCCCGGGCGGGCCCTGATGGCCCGCCAGCCGGGTGACGTTCCCGTTCGGCTCGACCGAGTTCACGGCCCAGCCCGCCGACTCGTCCCGGTTCGCCTGCCACACCCCGCGCATCGCGTCGACCACCGGCCCCGACACCCGCCGATCCAGGGTGATCAGCCGCGGCTCCCCGTCCACCACGACGCCGGGCACCGCGCGCAGCCGGTCCTCAAGGACCGCGAAGTCGCCGTCCCTGAGGTTGACCGCGATGATCGGCTGCCCGTTCGCCGCGGCGAGTTCCTGCTGCAGCGATTCGGCGGTGATCAGCGGCGCAACCGGCTCGATCGCCTTCGCCAGGGCGACGGTGCTGCCGATCGGGTCCGGGGTGCGGGACGGGTCCAGGCGGATCGAGTTGATGGTCTGCTCGGTCATCATCGGTGTTCCGGTGATGTCGAAGACGGTCGGCGGGGCGGCGTCGGTGCGGTCGAGCCGGACGGTGCGGCCGTTGCCGAGCCCCGGCATGAAGGTGTCCGGGTTCCAGGACACCCGCCAGCCCACCGACAGATTCCGGATCCAGCCGTCGACGTCGTAGGTCCACACCCGGTCATCGCCGAGGTCCCACCTCGCGACCGCGTTGAACATGCCGGAGTCGGCGTCGAGGTCGATGATCTGGTTGACCTCGAAGGTGACGGATTCGGGTGCGAGCGCGTCGAACGCCTGCGCCATCACCTCGTTCGCCGCGTTCGGGTAGGACGTCAGGTCGGCGGCGGCGTCGAGGTCGCCGTCGTTGAGCGCAGCGACGTACCTGGCGAGGACGGTCGGCGCGTCGCTTTCCGGCCGGGACAGGACAGCCGTCACCACACCGATCGTCAGGAGCACGATCACGGCGACCGCAATCGTGCTCCAGACCCGAACCCTCCCCCTCGCCCTGCGCATGTGTCGATCATCCGTTACGTCAGCGGTCCCCGGCATCCGCACCCGGGACCTAGTTGGTCACAACTCCGCCACGGTTCCGTGACCGTAGTGTTTTTCGCTGTCGATTCGTGACCCCGTTCCGGGGACACCCGGAACGACGGTCAGGTCAGGCCCGCGTAGGAGTGCAGTCCGGAGACGACCATGTTGATGATGAACAGGTTGAACAGCATCGCAACGAAGCCGGCGATGTTGATCCAGGCGGCGCGGGTATCGCGCCAGCCGGAGGTCGCGCGGGCGTGCAGGTACGCCGCGTAGATCACCCAGGCGATGAAGGAGACGGTCTCCTTGGGGTCCCAGCCCCAGAACCGGCCCCAGGCCGCCTCGGCCCAGATGGCGCCGAGGATGATGCCAGCGCCGAACAGCGGGAACGCGACGATCGTGGTCTTGTACGCGAGCCGGTCCAGCGTCTGGGCGTCGGGCAGGCGCGCGGCGAGCTTGCCGAGCACCCCGGCCGATTCCTCGCCCCGCGGCTGCCGGATGCGGAGCAGGAACAGCAGGCTGGCGACGCCGGAGACGAGGAAGATGCCACTGCCGATGCTGACGATCGTGACGTGGATCGGCAGCCAGAACGAGCGCAGCGCGGGGACCACCGGGGCGGCGTCCGAGTACAGCACCGTCGCGGCAAGGAACATCAGGATCAGCACCGGGATCAGCAGGAACGCCCACAGCGACCGGTACTGCTGCTTGCGGAGCGCGATCACGCCGACCGCGGTCGCGGTGGCGACGGCCATGCTGACGAACTCGTACATGTTGCCGAGCGGGAAGCGGTCCGTCGCCAGCCCCCGCAGCAGGATCGACGCCCACTGCAGCACGACACCGACGACGAGCACCGCCATCGCCATGTTGCCGAGCCGCTCGGACAGGGGCGTGCCCTGCGGCGCTGTCACCCGGCCCGGGGTCGCGGGCGCGTCGGTGGGCAGCCCGCCCGCGGCGACCAGCTCACGCTCCTGGACGGCGCGCGCCCGGGTCGTCGCGTACTGCGCGATGAGCAGCACGAAGGCCAGCACGAAGATCGCGAACGCGGACTCGAAGGCCAGGTCGCTGAGGTGCGACAGGTTCTCGTTGATCGGCATGGTTCTCTCTCCCGCGCGTCAGGCGCGACTCCGCGTCGACCTGTCGGTCGACGCCGCTGTGTCCGGCGTGCGAAGGTCCTCCAGCAGCCGGTCGGCGAGCCGGTCGAACTCGTCGCCCCAGCCGGCCTGATCGGTGCGGGCGAGCCCACCCATTTCTACTACGGTACGTCGTCGACCCTCGCCCAATGTATCCGACGCGGTGTCGGCATCCTTGTCGACGGGCGCCGGGTACACCCGCACCCAGATCCGACGCCGCTTGATCAGCAGCGACACCAGCAGGCCGCCCATCATCGAGATCGCGAACACCAGCACCCAGTTCTGCGCCGGATCGTGCGAGACCTGCAGGTTCACGAAGTCCGTCGCCCCGTCGAACCGCACCACGGTGCCGTCCGCGAGGGTCGTCGACTCCCCGGGCCGCAGGTTGACGCGGGCCTCCTTCGTCATCCGGCCCTGGTTCACCAGTTCCTTGCTCAGCGAGAAGATCGACTGCGGGTTGCCGGTATCCAGGCCGGTGTCGCCCTTGTAGACGTCGATCGCGACAGCCGGGTCGGTCAGCGCGGGGAAGCTCGAGGACAGCAGCTCGCCGTGGAACGAGGCGGTCGGCGCGAACAGTCCCTCGATGCCGATCTGGTTCTTGCGCCGCTCGGTCTCGTCCGGGTACATGCCGCCGGGCGGGTCGAACCGCATCGCGCCGCTGGAGAGGAAGGTGGTCGCGTCGTCGGGCCGCCACTGCAGCGTCTCGGAGCGGGTCTCCCCGTTCGGGAAGGTCACCGTGAACGTCGGCGCGTAGCCGTGGCCCTGCAGATAGACGCGGTCACCGGCGACGCGCAGCGGATGGTTGACCCGCAGCTGCGCGTCCCGCCAGGTGTTCGACTCGAGGTCGGCGCCCGCCTGGTAGCGGATGTTCGAGGTGAACATCTCGGCCTGACCATTGTCGAGGTAGTCGGCGGTGAAGTCCTTGACCTGCACGCACAGCGGGGTCAAGCCGAGGCCGTCCTCCTCGAGGCCCGCCCGGAACGAGTCGAACATCGCGGGCGAGGTGGTGCAGATGCCGGGTCCGCCGTTCGCGACGATGATGACGTTGCCCTCGTAGCTGAACAGCTTGCCGACCGCGATCGCGGCGAGCAGGCCGACCAGCGACAGATGGAACACCAGGTTGCCCGCCTCCCGCAGGTACCCCTTCTCCGCGGACACGGTGATCTCCCCGGGCCGACCGGACCGCAGCGCGGCACCGCTGCGGGTGACCGACTTCCAGCCGCGCAGCCGGGCGACGGCGCCCGCCGCGACCTCCTCCGGGGTGGCGTCGACGACCGTCTCGGTGTGGTGCGGCAGCCGGGACAGCCTGCGCGGGGCGGCGACCGGCTTGGTGCGCAGCGCCTTGTAGTGATCCCAGCAGCGCGGGATGATGCACCCGATCAGCGAGACGAACAGCAGCACGTAGATCGCGGTGAACCAGAAGCTGCCGAAGACGTCGAACAGTTCCAGCTTGTCCATCCACGGCCCGAGGGTCGGACGGTTCGCGATGTACTCGTCGACCTTGCCCGCGTTGAGGCTGCGCTGCGGCAGCAGCGCGCCGGGGATGGCCGCGACCGCGAGCAGAAACAGCAGCACCAGCGCGGTGCGCATCGACGTGAGGCCGCGCCACGTGTTGCGAACCGGGGCGACCAGCCGTCCCACGGCGGATTGCCGGGGAACCGCGCTCCCGTTCGGGTCCGTCACTGCGTACTCCTTCTCCTCCGCCGCCATCAGATCGGCAACGTCACTTCCGACACGAACGCGTCCCGGACCCACCCAACGAACAGGTCCCACGCGCCGGTCACCAGCGCGACACCGACCGCAACCAACATCACGCCCCCGAAGATCTGGATGGTCCGCGCATTGCGGCGCAACCAGCCGACCCCGCGCAGCGCGCGCGCCGACCCGAACGCCAGCAGCACGAACGGCAGCCCGAGGCCGATGCAGTACGCGACCATCAACGCCAGCCCGCGCGCGGCGGTGGCGCCCTCGGTGCCAGCGGCGACGGTGAGCACCCCGGTCAGGGTCGGTCCGAGGCACGGCGTCCAGCCGAGCGCGAACACCCCGCCGAGCAGCGGCGCCCCGAGCAGGCCGGAGATCCGGCGCGGCTCGAACCGGACGTCGCGCTGCAGCGCGGGGACCAGGCCGATGAACACCAGGCCCATCGCGATCGTGACCACGCCGCCGATCCGCTGGAACAGTTCCCGGTTGACGGACAGCGCGGACATCGCGCCGAACACCGTCATCGTCGCCAGCACGAACACCACGGTGAACCCGGCGACGAACAGGGCGGCGGCCCCCGCGACCCGCAGCCGCGCCGACTTCGTCTCGGTGCGAACGCTGGCCTGCTGCACCGTCACCGGGGGCGCGTCCGAGCCGACGACCCCGGCCAGGTAGGACAGGTAGCCGGGAACCAGCGGGACGACGCACGGCGACGCGAAGGACACCAGTCCGGCGAGCACGCACACGAGCAGCGCCAGCAGCAGCGGACCGGTGGCCGCGGTGTCCTGGAAGGTGGCGCCGATGCCCTGGGCGCTGACGCTGATGCCCTGCGCGAGGGTTGCGGTGGTCACTGTTCCGCCGCGATCCGCTCGACCACCGGCTGCAGGTCGTCGACGAGCAGCGCGGTCAGGAACACCGCGGCGACCCGGTGCTGGCGGTCAAGGACGAGGGTGGACGGGATGACGCTGGTCGGGAAGTTGCCGCCGAGCGCGGTGAGGCTGCGCATCGACGGGTCGTAGATCGACGGGAAGCCCACCTTGTTGTTGGTGACGAAGTCCTGCGCCTTGTCCCGCTGATAGTCCTTGACGTTGATGCCGAGGAACGCGACCCCCTGGTCGCGGGTGTTCTCGTACACCGTCTCGAGGTCGTCCACCTCACCGCGGCACGGGCCGCACCACTGGCCCCACAGGTTCACAACGACGACCTGGCCGTCGAAGTCGGACAGCGAGAGGGTCTGCCCCTCCTCCATCAGGTTCTCGCCGGTGAGATTGCCGATGGTGCCGCGGTCGGCGGGCGGGTCGTAGAAGATCGACGTCTGCCCGCCCGGCGAGACGAAGTCGAAGGTGCCGCCGGTCGCGACCGCGTCGTCGCCGGTGGCGCAGGCGCTCGCGGTCGACCCGACGACCAGCGCAAGCAGCAGCGCGACGAGGACCCGGAGGCGAGCGGCACGCCGACCACGCACGAGCGGCGACACCACCCTCATGCCCCGGTCACCGTCGGATCGGAGGCGCCCGCCGGCTCGGAGTAGACGATGTCGACGAGGGTGTCGCCCTCGTACACCAGCGACGTCAGCGAGGCCAGCGCGCACTGCCGGTGCCGGGGGTCGTGCCAGAGCCGCTCACCCTGCAGGAAGCGGCGCAGCGTCCACACCGGAAGCTGATGGCTCACGCACACCGCCTCGTGCCCGACCGCGGCGACCCGGGCCGCGTTGACCGCCGCCAGCATCCGGTGCGCGATCTGCAGGTACGGCTCACCCCACGACGGGGTGAACGGGTCGCGCAGCTTCCACCAGTGCCGGGGCCGCCGCAGCGCGCCGTCGCCGACCGAGACCTTCAGGCCCTCGAAGTCGTTCGCCGCCTCGATCAGGTTGTCGTCGGTGGCCAGCGTCAGGCCGTGCGCGTCGGCGATCGGCGTCGCCGTCTCCTGTGCGCGCTGCAGCGGGGACGCGACGACGTGCGTGATGTCGTGCCCGGACAGCACCGAGGCGACCGTCCGCGCCTGGGCCTGCCCCGCCACCGAGAGCCGGTAGCCGGGCAGCCGCCCGTAGAGGATGCCCTTCGGGTTGTGCACCTCGCCGTGCCGCAGCACGTGCACGATCGTGCGGGACTCGGCGGGTGCTGCGGACGGCGTCTGCTGCGGACTGGTCACGGTGGGCTGCTCCGGGAGCTCGGATCGGGCGGGTGGTCTGGGTCGGGCGGGGCAGGCTCAGGCGCCGGGTGTGGCGGCGGCGGCCGCCGCTGCCGCGGCGGGTAGTGCCGCCGCGATCCGGTCAAAGGCATCGTCGTCGAGCGCGGCGGAGACGAACCACGTCTCGTACGCGCTCGGGGGTGCGCACACGCCGCCGTCGAGCAGTGCGTGGAAGAACGCGGGGTACCGCCACGTCTCGCTGGCCTTCGCCGCCGCGTAGTCGGTCACGGGTCGGTCGGCGAAGAACACGCTCACCATGGTGCCTGCAAATTGCACCTGGTGCCGCACCCCTTCCGCGTGGAGTGCGTCACCGATCAGGGCGCCGAGGGTCGCCGCATTGCGGTCCAGCGCGTCGTACACGGCCTGATCTGCGGCTTTCAGGCTCGCGATGCCGGCGGCGACGGCGACCGGGTTCCCGGACAGGGTGCCCGCCTGGTAGACCGGGCCTGCCGGCGCGAGATGGCCCATCACGTCGGCGCGCCCACCGAACGCGGCCGCGGGCAGGCCGCCGCTCATCACCTTGCCGAAGGTGGTCAGGTCGCCAGCGACGCCGTCGATGCCGTGCCAGCCGGTGCGGCTGGCCCGGAATCCGGTCATCACCTCGTCCATGATCAGCAGCGCGCCGTGCTCGGTGCACAGCCTGCGCAGGCCCTCGTTGAAGCCGGGCACCGGCGGAACGGTGCCCATGTTGCCCGCCGCCGCCTCGGTGATGACGCACGCGATCTCGCCGGGGTGCGCGGCGAAGGCGCGGGTCACCGCGTCGAGGTCGTTGTACGGCAGCACCAGGGTGTCCGACGACTGGGCGCCGGTGACGCCGGGCGAGGTCGGCAGCCCGAAGGTGGCGAGCCCGGAACCCGCCTCGGCGAGCAGCGCGTCGACGTGCCCGTGGTAGCAGCCCGCGAACTTGACGACCTTGCCGCGCCCGGTGAATCCGCGGGCGAGCCGGACCGCGCTCATCGTGGCCTCGGTGCCGGAGTTGACCAGCCGGACCTGCTCGAGGGGGGCGATCCGGTCGACGATCAGCTCGGCGAGTTCGACCTCCGCCTCGGTCGGTGCGCCGAACGAGAGTCCGGTCGTCGCCGCCCGTTGCACCGCATCGACGACGGCGGGGTGCGCGTGCCCGAGGATCATCGGACCCCACGAGCAGACCAGGTCGACGTAGTCGTTGCCGTCGACGTCGGTGAGGGTGCAGCCCGACGCGGACGCGATGAAGCGGGGGGTGCCGCCGACCGATCCGAAGGCCCGGACCGGTGAGTTCACCCCGCCGGGGATGACCGCGGAGGCCCGGTCGAAGAGCTGGGCGGACCGGGCGTAGTCGGGCGCTGCTGCGCCGGGGGTGGCAGTCACGGCCTCCAGTGTCCCAGCTGCCGAGATTTTGACAACGACAGGGTGTAGGAGACCGGGCTCACTCCCGACCGGGCGGAGCGGTCAGGGCAGCTTGGGGGCGTCGACGATGATGCCGTGGCAGGCACCGGTGGGCAGGCAGAACTCGCTGATCCGGGCCATCCCGATCCGGACACCGTCGACCACCCGGTAGAAGGAGTAGCTGCGGCCGTCGATGCTGTGGGCGCGCACCCCCGGCATCGTGGTGATGTCCTTGTCCGTGTACAGCAGGTCGTCCTGGGTGACGACCGGGTTGACGAGGAATTCGGTGTGCGAACCGTCGGCGAGCGGGGTGAACCGTTCCGAGCCCGGCGCCGCTGGCGCAGCGGTCGCGATCACGACCGACGAGGCCGCTGCGGCGACGACTCCGGCGGCGATGGTGGCGATGCGGGCGGCGTGGGTGACGTGGCTCATAGTTCACCGATGAAACACCACTCGCGCGCCGTTCGCCAGCGCAACGAGATCGGACGGTGACCTCACAGGTTCCCGCGCGCCGCCTGCTCGCGTTCGATCGATTCGAACAGGGCCTTGAAGTTGCCCTTGCCGAAGCCGAGGGAGCCGTGCCGCTCGATCAGTTCGAAGAACACCGTCGGCCGGTCACCGAGGGGCCGGGTGAAGATCTGCAGCAGGTAGCCGTCCTCGTCGCGGTCGACGAGGATCCCGCGGGCCTTCAGCTGCTCGACGGGGACCCGGACGCGGCCGATCCGGGCCCGCAGCAGCGGATCGTCGTAGTAGGCGTCGGGGGTGGCGAGGAATTCGACCCCCTCGGCCAGCAATGCGTCCACGCTGGCGAGGATGTCGTCGGTGGCCAGCGCTAGGTGCTGGCAGCCGGGTTCGCCGTAGAAGTCGAGGTACTCGTCGATCTGCGACCGCCTGCGCCCGACCGCGGGCTCATTGAGCGGGAACTTGACGCGGTGGTTACCGTTCGCGACCACCTTGCTCATCAACGCCGAGTACTCGGTGGCGATGTCGTCGCCGACGAACTCGGCCATGTTCGTGAACCCCATGACCTCGTTGTAGAAGCGCACCCAGTGATCCATCCGGCCCATCTCGACGTTGCCGACGGCGTGGTCGAGCGCGACGAAGACATGGTCGGGGGCTCCCGGCCTGCGCACGACGGTCGAGGTGCGGGACTCGAATCCGGGGAGATACGGCCCGCGGTATCCGGACCGGTCGACGAGGGTGTGCCGGGTGCTTCCGTACGTCGCGAGCGCGGCGACCCGGACCGTGCCGTCGCCGTCGGTGACATCGTGCGGCTCGTCGAGGACGACCGCACCCCTGCCGCGGGCGTGCGCGATGCAGCGGTCCACGTCGACGACCTCGAGGGCGAGGTCGACGACCCCGTCGCCGTGCCTGCGGTGGTGGTCGGCGAGCGGGCTGCGCGGGTCCACGGCGCCGCTGAGCACGAACCGGGCCGACCCGGACTCGAGGACGTACGACTTGTGGTCGCGCCGCCCGGTCTCCGGGCCCGCGTAGGCGACGAGGTCCATGCCCCACGCCGAGCCGAAGTAGTGCGCCGCCTGGGTCGCGTTGCCGCACCCGAACTCGACCGCGTCCATCCCGACGACGGGGAACGGGTCGGCGTCGTCGTCGTGGTCGACCAGCCCGACCAGGCGTCGCAGTTGCCCGGCCCGCAGGTGCGCTGCCCGTTCGTGGCTGGTGAGTCGTGCGGAGGTCATCCCCCACGGTCACCCCGGCGCCAGCCCTGCGCAACGGCCGCCGTTGACGCTGCACAGCCTGTACAGAATGCTGAGTGGTGTCGCCGTTTTACCGGGCAAGATGACCAGGAGGCCGCGATGTCGATCGACCGTCTCGACGCCGCCCTGCTGCGGCTGCTGCACGACGAGCCGCGGGTCGGGGTGCTGGAGGCGTCGCGGCGGCTCGGCGTCGCCCGCGGCACCGTGCAGGCCCGGCTCGACCGGCTCGAACGGGACGGCGTGATCGTCGGCCGCTCCCCCACCCTGGACGCCGCCGCGCTCGGCTTCCCGGTGACGGCGTTTGCCACCCTGGAAATCGCGCAGGGCCGGGGGCACGCGCCGGTGATCGAGCACCTGGCCGCGATCCCGGAGGTGCTCGAGGCGCACACCACCACCGGCGCGGGCGACCTGCTGGTCCGGGTGGTGGCGCGCACGCACGCGGACCTGCAGCGGGTGATCGACGAGATCGTCGACGGACGGCACGTGCTGCGGTCGGCGACGGCGATCGCCCTCGAGACGCCGATCCCGCTGCGGCGCATCCAGCTGGTGCCGCCGACACGGGACTGACCTCCACCGCGACCCGGCGGCGCGCGCACCGCACCGGCGCGGCGGCGGTGATGAACGATTCACCTGCCCGAAATATCTGCGGCCGGGCGTCGAAACATCCGCCGTCGAGACTTCACGTCGTCCGGACCGGCAACGACGGGAGGTCACCAGGTGGGCACATCCGGCGACATCGACAGGGTCGAGACCCTCTGCGCGTACTGCGGGGTCGGCTGCGGGCTGATTCTGGACGTCACCACCGACCCGGAGACCGGGAGGCGCCGCGCCGCGAGGTCGTCCGGCGACGCTGCGCATCCGACGAACGCGGGCAGGCTGTGCACGAAGGGTGCGACGACCAGCGACCTGCTCGCCGGGCCCGGCCGGATGGAGTCGGCCTACCTCCGGCCCGACCGCGGATCCTCGATCACGCCAGCCGGCGTGGACGCCGTCATCACCGAGACGGCGACGCGGCTGCGGGCGATCGTCGACGAGCACGGCCCGGACGCCGTCGCCCTGTACGTCTCGGGGCAGCAGTCGCTCGAGGCCCAGTACCTGGCGAACAAGCTGGCCAAGGGATTCATCGGCACCACCCGCATCGAGTCCAACTCGAGGCTGTGCATGGCGAGCGCGGGCACCGGGTACAAGCAGTCACTCGGCGCCGACGGCCCACCGGGCTCGTATCAGGACTTCGACCACGCGGACGTGTTCTTCGTGATCGGCTCCAACATGGCCGACTGCCACCCGATCCTGTTCCTGCGGATGATGGAGCGTGTCAAGGCGGGCGCAAAGCTGATCGTCGTCGACCCGCGCCGCACCGCGACCGCCGACAAGGCGGACCTGTTTCTGCAGATCGCGCCGGGCACCGACCTCACCCTCCTCAACGGTCTGCTGCACCTGATCACCAGCAGCGGGCACACCGACCCCGGGTTCATCGCCGAGTTCACCGAGGGATGGGACGCGATGCCCGACTTCCTCGCCGACTACACCCCGGACCGGGTCGGCGAGGTCACCGGCATCCCCGAGGACGACATCCGCACCGCGGCACGGTGGATCGGCGAGGCCGCCGACTGGATGAGCTGCTGGACAATGGGTCTCAACCAGAGCACCCACGGCACGTGGAACACCAACGCGATCTGCAATCTGCACCTGGCGACCGGCGCGATCTGCCGCACCGGCAGCGGTCCGTTCTCGCTGACCGGTCAACCGAATGCGATGGGCGGCCGCGAGATGGGGTACATGGGCCCGGGTCTGCCCGGCCAGCGGTCGGTGACGTCCGCGGACGATCGGGCCTTCGTCGAGGACGCGTGGGGCATTCCCCGCGGGTCACTGCGCGCCGACGTTGGCGGCGGCACCATCGACATGTTCACCCGGATGGCGGACGGCGACATCAAGGCCTGCTGGATCATGTGCACGAACCCCGTTGCCACCGTTGCCAACCGGAAGACGGTGCTGGCAGGACTGGAACGGGCGGAGCTGGTGATCACCCAGGACGCGTACCTCGACACCGAGACCAACGACTACGCCGACGTCCTGCTGCCCGCCGCGCTGTGGACCGAGTCCGACGGGGTGATGGTCAACTCCGAACGCACCCTCACGCTGTTCCGGCAGGCACTCGATCCGGTCGGGCAGGCCCTCCCGGACTGGCAGATCATCGCCCGGATCGCCTGCGAAATGGGGTATTCGGAGGCATTCACCTACTCGTCGGCGGAGGAGGTGTTCGAGGAGATCACGCGCTTCGCGAATCCCCGGACCGGCTACGACCTGCGGGGCATCAGCTACCAGCGGCTGCGGCGCACGCCGGTGCAGTGGCCGTGCCCGCCCGGCGTCGACACCGACCGGCACCCCATCCGCTACCGCAACGACGGTGTGAGCCAAGACCTTCTGGTCCGCCCGGACGGCACCGTGCCGCGACTGGCCTTTCCGACCCCGTCCGGGCGGGCCGCCTTCTTCCCCCGGCCACACCTGCCGCCAGCCGAGCTGCCCGACGACGACTACCCGATCCTGCTCAACACCGGCCGGGTGGCGCACCAGTGGCACACGATGACCAAGACCGGACGGGTCGCAAAGCTGAATAGGCTGGCACCCGGACCGTTCGTTGAGGTCCATCCCGACGATGCGCGGGGGCTCGGAGTGACGGACGGCGACCGGGTCGAGGTGGCGTCCCGCCGCGGTCGCGCGGTGCTCCCCGCCGTGGTCAGCGACCGGGTGCGGCCGGGGAACTGCTTCGCGCCGTTCCACTGGAACGACCTGTTCGGGGAGTACCTGGCGATCAACGCCGTCACGAACGACGCGATCGACCCGGTCTCGCAGCAGCCCGAGTTCAAGGCGTGCGCGGTCACCCTGACCAGGGTGGCCGCGGCAGCCGACCATGCGGCGACCACGGACGGCGCCGATCGGACCCCGGCCTCGGCACCAGCACATCCGACGACCGGAGGGGCAGGCGTGACCCGACTCGACACCCTCGCCGACCTGCTCGGTGTCGCGGCCGAACCCGCGGCCGACCTCGGTCCGGTGCAGCGCCGCTATCTCGCGGGGATGGTCGCCGCGCTGCGCACCGACCCGGGCGGCACCGATCGGGACGTTCCTGCGCTGCCGGACGGCGCGCCGTTCGATCCGCCCACCCGCGCCTGGGTGGACGGCATCCTTGCCGGGTTGTTTTCCCGCATAACGCTTCCCGGTGGATCCGCGGCCACTCTCCCCGCCGACATCACGGCAGGACGGTCGCCGGTTGTGGTGCTGTGGGCGTCGCAGACCGGGAATGCGGAGGAGTTCGCCGCCGCGTGCGCGTCGTCGCTCGCGGCGGTCGGGGTGCCCGCGGCGGTGCACGGCATGGACGACTTCGCGGCCGCCGAACTCGCGGACACCAGGGACGTGCTGCTGATCACCAGCACGTACGGCGACGGCGACGCACCGGACAACGGGTCCCGCCTGTGGGACGCGCTGTCCGCGGACGACGCGCCGCGGCTCGCGGACACCCGGTTCGCGGTGCTCGCGTTCGGGGATTCGAACTACGACGACTTCTGCGGCCACGGTCGCAAACTCGATGCCCGGCTCGGCGAGCTGGGCGGCACCCGCATCGTCGACCGGGTCGACTGCGAACCCGACTACGAGGGTTCCGCCGCGGCCTGGCTTGCCGCCGTCACCGAGTCGTTGCGCACCGCACCGGACGACGCCAGCGGGGTGACCCCGTCGGCGCCACCCGCCGCACCTGTCGCCGCGGCGCCCGAGTACGGCCGGATGACTCCGTTGATGACCACCCTCACCCGCAACGTGACGCTGTCCCTGCCCGGATCGGCAAAGGATGTGCGGCAGTTCGGGTTCCATCTCCCCGACGGCACCCTCGAGTACGAGGCGGGCGACGCGCTCGGGGTGTGGCCCCGCAACAGCGTCCGCGTCGTCGAGGAGTGGCTCGACGCGACCGGGCTGGACGGTGCCGCGACGGTCGAGATCGGCGAGCACGGCACAATGCCGCTGCGGACCGCGCTCACCGAACGCCTCGACATCACCCGCATCACCGGCGACCTGCTGCGGTTCGTGCACGGCCGCACCGGGGACGAGGAGCTCGCCGCGCTGCTCCGGCCGGAGAACCGGGCCGAACTCGACGACTGGTCGTGGGGTCGGCAGTCGCTCGACCTGCTCGCGCGGGTTCCGGTCCGCGCTACCGCCGAGGAGTGGCTCACGATTCTCAAACCGCTTCAGCCACGACTCTATTCGATCTCGTCGAGCCCCAGGGAGAATGCCGGGGAGGTGCAGTTGACCGTCTCCGCGGTGCGGTACGACGTGCACGGCACCCCGCGCCGCGGGGTGTGCTCGACCTACCTCGCCGACCACGCCGAGGGGGAGAAGGTCGGCATTTTCGTGCAGAAGTCACGTCACTTCCGGCCGCCCGCCGAACCGGACGCGCCGATGATCATGATCGGCCCCGGCACCGGCATCGCCCCGTTCCGCGCCTTCTTGCGGGAGCGGCGGGCGCTCGGGCACACCGGTCCGAACTGGCTGTTCTTCGGCGAACAGCACGCCGCGACCGACTTCTACTACCGCGACGAGGTCGAGGAGCTCCGCGCGGAGGGGGTGCTCACCGAGTTCGATGCGGCGTTCTCCCGGGACCAGGAGGAGAAGGTCTACGTCCAGGACCGGATGCGTGCGCGCGGCGCCGAGATCTGGACGTGGCTCGGCCGCGGCGCCCACCTCTACGTGTGCGGCGATGCGCAGCGGATGGCGAAGGACGTCGACGAGGCGCTGTGCGGGATCGTCGCGCAGCACGGCAGGCTGGCGCCGCGCAGCGCGGATGCGTATGTCAGGGCGCTCGCGGCCGAGAAGCGATACCTCCGGGACGTCTACTGAGCCCTTCCGCATTCACCGGTCTATCATCGACTCCGATCCGCATCTGCGGATCAGAATCGGGAGGGGCCATGACGACGATCCGCATCCGGGAGGCCGCGGGCCTGCTCGGCGTCAGCGACGACACCGTCCGGCGGTGGATCGACAGCGGCGCGCTGCCCGCATCGAAGGACGACTCGGGACGCAAGGTCGTCGACGGGAAGGTGCTCGCCGAGTTCGCGGTCGACCACGCCACTCCCCCGCCCGACCCCCTCGGATCCGGCAGCTCGGCCCGTAACCGATTCGTCGGCCTGGTCACCAAGGTCACCACCGACACGGTGATGGCCGAGGTGCAGATGCAGTGCGGCCCATTCACGGTCGTCTCGCTGATGAGCAGCGCGTCGGTCCGCAGCCTCGGGCTCGAACCCGGCTCGATCGCGGTCGCGATGGTCAAGGCCACCACCGTCATCGTCGAAACCCCGGAGGGAACCTCGTGAGCCACCACCGCCGCGCCCCGACGGCCCTGGCGGCGGCCGCGGCCACCGTCGCCCTTGCCGCCGGGTGCTCGACGTCGACGGCGGACGAGGCGGCACCGGCCACCGACGGGGCGGTGCGCGGCGACCTCACCGTCTTCGCGGCGGCGTCCCTGACGTCGACGTTCACCGAACTCGGTGCGATGTTCGAGTCGGCGCATCCGGGGACGTCAGTGCGGTTCAACTTCGCCGGGTCGTCGGACCTGGTCGCCCAGATCCGGCAGGGTGCGCCCGCCGACGTGTTCGCCTCCGCCGACACCACCAACATGACCCGGGCCGGGAACCTGGTCGCCGGCACGCCCACCGACTTCGCCAGCAACACCCTGACCATCGTCACCCCACCCGGAAACCCCGCGCGGATCACCTCGTTCGCGGATCTCGCCGATCCCGACCTTCAGGTCGTGGTGTGCGCGCCTCAGGTGCCGTGCGGCGCCGCGACCGACAAGGTCGAGCAGGCAGGCGGAATCACCCTGACCCCGGTCAGCGAGGAGTCGTCGGTGACCGACGTGCTCGGCAAGGTGCTCTCGGGTCAGGCCGACGCCGGCCTGGTGTACCGCACGGACGCCGCCGGTGCCGGGGACCGGGTGACCGAGGTGCCGTTCCCGGAATCGGCTGGAGCGGTGAACACCTACCCGATCGCGGCGGTGTCGACGTCCGGCAACCCCGCGGCGGCGGCCGCGTTCGTTTCCCTGGTGACCGGCCCCGAGGGCCGGGAAGTGCTGTCCGGGGCGGGATTCGACGCACCGTGAGGCTCGGGGCGGCGCACGACCCGGACGGGCGGGTACGCATCGGCCTGCCCGGCTGGGCGTACCTGCCCGCCGCCGTCGCCACCGTGTTCCTGACCCTGCCGTTGGTCGCGGTGCTCCTCGAGATCGACTGGGGTAGCTTCCTGTCCCTTGTCACCTCCGAATCGGCCAGGGTCGCGTTGCTGCTCAGCCTGAAGACCGCGAGCGTGAGTACCGTCGTGTGCGTGCTGTTCGGCGTCCCGCTGGCACTGGTGCTGGCGCGGGGCCGGTTCCGCGGCCGGGCCGCGCTGCGGTCACTGGTACTGCTGCCGCTGGTGCTGCCCCCGGTCGTCGGCGGCATCGCCCTGCTGTACACGTTCGGTCGCGCCGGGCTGCTTGGCGGGCACCTCGATGCGCTCGGCATCCGAATTGCGTTCTCCACCACCGCCGTCGTGCTCGCGCAAACGTTCGTCTCCCTCCCGTTCCTGGTGGTCAGCCTCGAGGGCGCGCTGCGGGTCGCGGGACGCCGGTACGAGGAGGTGGCCGCGACGCTCGGCGCCCGTCCGACGACGGTGCTGCGCCGGGTGACGCTGCCGCTGGTGTTGCCGGGGCTCGCGTCGGGCGCCGTCCTCGCGTTCGCGCGGGCGCTGGGTGAGTTCGGGGCGACGATCACCTTCGCTGGGTCGCTGCAGGGCGTCACCCGGACCCTGCCGTTGGAGATCTACCTGCAGCGCGAGACCGACCCGCAGGCCGCGGTCGCGCTGTCGCTGCTCCTGATCGTCGCCGCCGCCGTGATCGTGTTGTTGACGCATCGCAACCGGTCGTCGGGGTTCGGGTGAGTGCGCTCCGGGTCCGGGCCCGGCTGACGCGGCGCGACACCGAGTTCGACGTCGCGCTCGCCGACGGCGAGGTGCTGGCGGTCCTCGGCCCGAACGGCGCGGGCAAGTCCACCCTGCTCGGCCTCGTCGCGGGTCTGCTGCACCCGGACACCGGCACCGTCACGCTCGGCGACCGGACCCTCACCGACACCGCGGCCGGGGTGTTCGTGCCCCCGCACGACCGAGGTGTCGCGTTGCTGTCCCAGCAGGCCCTGCTGTTCCCACACCTGACGGCCGCGGCGAACGTCGCGTTCGCGCCGCGCAGCCGCGGAATGTCCCGGCACGCGGCGCGGGAAGTCGCCACCCACTGGCTGCGGGAGGTGGACGCCCTCGACCTCGCGGACCGCCGCCCGTCGCAGCTGTCGGGCGGGCAGGCGCAGCGGATCGCGCTGGCGCGGGCGCTGGCCGCCGATCCGACGCTGCTGCTGCTCGACGAGCCGATGGCCGCCCTGGACGTGGCCGTCGCGCCCGTCCTGCGCCGGCTGCTGCGCCGGATTCTGCGGGAGCAGCACCGGACCGCGGTGGTCGTCACCCACGACCTGCTCGACGCGCTCGCCCTCGCCGACCGGGTACTCGTCGTCGAATCCGGCCGGGTGGTCGAAACCGGAACGGTCCGTGCGGTTCTCACCGCGCCGCGCAGCCCGTTCGCGGCCCGGATCGCCGGGGTGAACCTGGTCGGGGGCACGATGCGCGACGCGGACCATCTGGTGACGTCGTGGGGTGTCACGGTGTCCGGGGCAGCCGAGAATGCGCAGCCGCCCGGCGCCGGTGTGGCCGCGGTCGCGCTGTTCCCGCCGTCCGCGGTGGCCGTGCACACCGAGCCCCCACACGCCAGCCCCCGCAACGTCTTCGCGGTCACGATCGCGGAACTGGACGTGCATGGGTCCACGGTCCGGGTCCGCGCCGCCGACCACCCCGACGGCAGCATCGGGCTCGCCGCGGACGTCACCCCCGCCGCGGTCGCCGACCTCGACCTCGCGCCGGGGCGCGCGGTGTGGTTCGCGGTCAAGGCGCAGGAGGTGTCGCTGCTGCCCGCCCTCCCCCGGCATTGAATGGGGGTTCATGCGTCACCCGCCGCACGGAAGTGACACATGAACCCCCATTCAACGGGCGATCAGGTGGCGGGCGTGATGCGCAGAATCCGGTCGTCGGAGCCGTTGTCGGTGGTGACCAGCAGCGCGCCGTCCGGTGCGAGGAGCGCCGACCGCAGCCTGCCGAACTGCCCGTCCAGCAGGGCGGTTTCGTCGGTGACGGTGCGACCGTCCTCGGACAGTCGCAGCAGCACCAGCTTCTCGCCCTGTTGACTGGTGACCACGAGTGCCCCGGACCAGTCGCCCCAGGCCGGGCCGTCGAGAAAGGTCCCGCCCGGGGTCGCGATGGTCGGGTAGCCCGAACTCCACACCGCGGCAAGCGCTCCCGGCACCCGCTCCGGGTCGGTCATCGGCACGTCCTCGTCGTAGCCGGACCCGGACCGGTCCGGCCGCCACCCGTAGTTCCCGCCCGGGCGCAGCAGGTTCACCTCGTCGTCCAGGTGGGTGCCCTGCTCGATCGAATACACCCGACCCGTCCCGGGCTGCAGCGCCAGGCCCTGCACGTTGCGGTGCCCCAACGTGTACACCGGACTGACCGGGTCGGGGTTCCCCGCCGCTGGCGAACCGTCGAGGTTGATGCGTAACACCTTCCCGCCCAACGATGTCGGATCCTGCGGCACCGTTGCGGACTTACTGTCGCCGGTGCCGACGTACAGGGCCCCGTCCGGGTGCAGCAGCAGCCGGCAGCCGCTGTGCCTGCCGTCGTCGGACATCGGGAGCCCGGTGAGCACGTCGGCGCCGCGGGTCAGCGTGGTCCAGCTCGGGTCGACGGTCCAGGACACCACCCGCACGTCTCGCCGGTCCGCACCGCGATGCCCCTGGCAGGTGTAGACGGTGCGGTCGTCGGGGAAGTCGCGGGACAACGTCAGACCCATCAGCCCGGTCTCCCGCAGCACGTGCAGGTCGGCGAGGTCCGCCGCCAGCTCACCGGTGCTGCCGTCGGGCCGCCGCACCACGAACCGCCCGGACCGCTCGCCGGTCAGGACGGCGCCGTCCGGGGCCACCGCCAGGTCCCACGGGTGGTCGAGGTCGCCCAGCAGCGTCGACACCTCGACGGCGGGCGGCGGGACCGAGGTCGGCGACCGCGGCGAAATCGGATTCGGCGCCTCGGGCGGGGAGCAGGCGACCACCGCCGCGCACACCGCGGCGACCACGCCGACCCTCGACCTCTGCACGCCCGGACCTCCCAGCGGTGACAGACCGCTCTCACCGTACCGCCCCCCACGACCGTTGAATGGGGGTTCATGCGTCATCCGCCGCCCGGAACTGACACATGAACCCCCATTCAACGCGGCCGGAGGTGGGTCAGGTGGTAGTCGGCGAGGGACACCCGGCGGGTGCGCCATCGGTACCGCCAGGAGGCGCCCGGCCACAGCGCATGGTTGACGCCGCGTCCATCGAGGTACCAGCTGGCGCAGCCGCCGGTGCTCCACACCGCCCCCGACAGCCTGCGCTGCACGTCGTCGTGCGAGGCGTCCTGCACCCGCTCCCGGACCTCGAGTGCGGCGGCGCCTGCCCGTTCGACCGCGACCATCGCGTCCTGCACGTATCGGATCTGGGACTCGATCATGAACAGCACCGAGTTGTGCCCGAGTCCGGTGTTCGGCCCGGACAGCAGGAACAGGTTGGGTAGGCCAGCGACGGCGATCCCGAGGTGCGCGCGAACACCCCGATCCTGCCATCGCTGCTGCAGGGTGACGCCGTCCCTGCCGACGAGCGGTAGCCGCCCCAGCGCGCCAGCGACCCGGAATCCGGTGGCGTACACCAGGACCTCCGCGGCCCGTCGGGTGCCGTCCGCGGTCACGACGCCGTCCGGGACGATGCGGTCGATCGGCGCCGTGACGACCTCGACGCCGGGCCCGGTCAGCGCGGGGAAGTAGCTGTCGGAGTGCAGGATCCGTTTGCATCCGATGCGATACTGCGGGGTGAGCATCTCTCGCAGCGCGGGGTCAGGCACCTGGCGGCGCAGGTGCCGCAGCGCCCGCTGGTGCAGCGCCGACGCCACCGGGCCCGGTCCGGCGAATGCGGGAACGCGGGCCTCGGCCCGCCAGTACTCGGCGGTCCGCGCGAGCCTGCGCAGGCGGGGCGGCTGCGCGCCTCGCGCCGGAAGGATCCAGGCCGGGGTGCGCTGATAGAGGTGCAGTTCGGCGGCCCGTGCCGCGATCTCGGGGACCACCTGGACGGCGGAGGCGCCGGTGCCGATCACCGCGACCCGCTTGCCGTCGAGGGTGACCGCATGATCCCAGGCCGCGGTGTGGAATGCCGACCCGGCGAACGTCTCCGCGCCCGGGATGCGGGGCAGCCGAGGGACAGTGAGCGCCCCGGTCGCAACGACGAGATACCGAGCGGTGTAGCGGCGTCCGCCGTCGGTGGTGACGCGCCAGCATGCCCCCGCCTCGTCCCAGTGCCCCTCCGCGACCCGCGCGCCGAACGAGATGCGGTCGCGAAATCCGGCGGCGACGCCGCGGAGATAGCCGAGGATCTCCGGTTGCGCCGCCCGCGCCGTGGTCCAACCGTCCCCGGGCGCAAAGGAATAGGAGTACTGCACGGACGGGATGTCGCAGGCGCATCCCGGGTAGGTGTTGTCCCGCCAGGTGCCCCCGACGCCAGCACCCTGTTCCAGGACCAGGAAGTCCCGGTCGCCAGCGCGGTCCAACACGGCGGCCATCCCGAGCCCGGCGAACCCGGCCCCGACGATCAGCACCCGCACCGTCCGCACATCATCGCTTGTCACGCCCACACTTGAACAGTGTTCAAGTAATCCTTCGCAAAGGCAAATTCACTCCGTGACTGTGCGTGATTTTTACCCCGATCGGGGTAAAAATCACGCACGGGCGGCGAAGCCGCGCAGGCGGAGGCTGTTGGTCACCACGAACACCGACGAGGCCGCCATCGCTGCACCGGCGATCATCGGGTTGAGCAGGCCGAACGCGGCGAGCGGCAGGGCGGCGACGTTGTAGGCGAACGCCCAGAACAGGTTGCCCCGGATGGTGTTCAGCGTCGCACGGGACAGCCGGATGGCCTGCGGCACCGCAAGCAGGTCGCCGCGCACCAGGGTGAGGTCCGCGGCCTCGATGGCGGCATCGGTGCCGGTGCCCATCGCCAGCCCGACGTCGGCGGTCGCCAACGCGGCGGCGTCGTTGACACCGTCCCCGACCATCGCGACGGCCCGCCCCTCGGCCTGCAGCCGCGCAACGACGGCGGCCTTCTCGTCCGGCAGCACCCCGGCGACGACCTCGTCGATGCCCACCTCGGCCGCGACCCGACGCGCCACCGCCGCATCGTCGCCGGTGAGCAGGACCGGCGTCATCCCGAGCGCCCGCATCCGCGCGACCGCCTCGGCACTGGTCGGCTTCACCGCGTCGACAACGGTGATCGCGCCGCGGACCGCGCCGCCCCATATCACCGCGACCGTGGTGTCCCCCGACCCAAACGCCCCGGCCAGCTCCGGCGGCACCGGGTGCTCCGGCGTGCCGACCGCGACCCGGACTCCGTCGACGGTGCCGACGACACCGCGTCCGGGCCGGTTCGCGAAGTCCGTCACCGGGCCCGCGTGCGGTCCGGCGATCGCCCGCGCCACCGGATGCTCGGACGCGGATTCGACGGCCGCCGCACGCGCCGACACCAGGCCGGGGTCGACCCCGTCCGCGGCAAGCACCCGCCCGACCGCCATGACGCCGGTGGTGACGGTGCCGGTCTTGTCGAGCACGATGGTATCGATGCGGCGGGTCTGCTCAAGCACCTCGGGGCCGCGGATGAGGATGCCGAGCTGCGCGCCACGGCCGGTTCCGACGAGAAGTGCGGTGGGCGTTGCCAGCCCGAGCGCGCACGGGCACGCAACGATGAGCACGGCGACGGCGGCGGTGAACGCCTCCGTCGCGCCGTGTCCGGTCACCAGCCAGCCGGCCAGGGTCACGGCCGCGAGCACCAGCACGGCCGGAACGAATACCGACGAGACGCGGTCGGCCAGCCGCGCGACGGCGGCCTTGCCGTTCTGCGCCTCGGTGACGAGCGTCGCGATGTGCGCGAGTTGCGTGTCCGCGCCGACCTTCTCGGCCCGCACCACCAGCAGACCGTCGGTGTCGACGGTGCCGCCGATCACCGCGTCGCCCCGGCCGACATCGACCGGCACCGACTCGCCCGTGATCGTCGACGCGTCCACGGCGGCGCTGCCGCGGACCACGACCCCGTCGGTGGCGATCCGCTCGCCGGGCCGCACCACGAACAGGTCGCCGACCCGCAGCTGCTGCACCGGGATTCGCGTTTCGGCGGCGCCGTGGGTGTCCACCCCGCCCGCGAGGACCGCGACGTCCTTGGCGCCGACATCGAGCAGCGACCGCAGCGCGGCGCCCGCCCTCCGTTTGGCCTTCGCCTCGGCGTACCGTCCGGCGAGCAGGAACACCGTCACCGCGGCCGCGGTCTCGAGGTAAATCTGGCCGGCGGGGTCGTGCGCGCCGAGCCGGAAGGTGAACTCGTGGGTCATCCCGACGTGGCCCGCGGTGCCGAACACCAGGGCCCACACCGACCAAGCGTAGGCGGCGAGGGTGCCGAGCGAGACGAGGGAGTCCATTGTGGCTGCGCGGTGCCGAGCGTTGGTCAGCGCCGCACGGTGGAACGGGTAGCCGCCCCAGAAGACGATGAGCGTGGTGAGCGCGAGACACACCCACTGCCAGTAGTCGAACTGCAGCGCGGGGACCATCGACAGCGCAACGACCGGCACCGCGGCGGTCGCTGACCCGGCGAGACGGACACCGAGGGAGTCGGAGGGCGCGGGGGTCGGTTCCGGCCGGTCGGGGACCGCCGCGGCGGTGTAGCCCGCGGCCTCCACCGCGGCGACCAGGTCGGCGACCGACACGGCGGCGGTGTGGGTGACGTGCGCGCGCTCGGTCGCGAAGTTCACCGTCGCGGTGACGCCGTCGAGCTTGCCGAGCTTGCGCTCGATGCGATTGGCACAGGACGCGCAGGTCATCCCGCCGATGTCGAGGTCGACACCGTCCTCCCGGAGGTCGGCGCTCACGGCGCCAGCTCGTATCCCGCCTCTTCGACGGCCGCGGCGACGGCTGCCCGGTCGAGCGGGGTCTCGCTGGTGACGTCGACGCGACCGCTGTCCAGATCGACGGTGACGGCGGTCACGCCCGCGATCTCCGAGACCTCCTCGGTGACCGACGCGACGCAGTGCTGGCAGATCATGCCGGTGACGGTGTAGGCGCTCTGCACGACGGTTCCCTTCCTATGACTTGACGAGGCGGGCGATGGCGTCGGACGCCTCCTTGACCTTGGCGTCGGCCTCCGGTCCGCCCCGCTTCGCGGCCTCGACAACGCAGTGCGAGAGGTGCTCGTCAAGCAGCTTGAGCGAGACCGACTGCAGCGCACTGGTCACCGCGGACACCTGGGTGAGGATGTCGATGCAGTAGCGGTCGTCGTCGACCATCCGCGAGATGCCCGCGACCTGACCCTCGATGCGGCGCAGCCGCTTGAGCAGGGCTTCCTTCTCGGGCGTGTATCCGTTCATGCCCATAGCATACCCCCCTTGGGTATTTTCCGCCAGGGTGGCTAGCCGCGCTGCCGCCACAGGTCGAGCAGCGCCAACCCGGCGACGATCACCGCAACGGTCGCGCCGCCGATCCACGGCCCGGAGTAGTGCGTCGACGTGAACTCCGGCGCGCCGTCGACGACCGGGCCGAACGTCGACGACGTCACCCCGCGCAGCCAGCACAGCACCGCGACGACCGCCGCGACCACCGCGGCCGACCCCGCCGCGACGGCCCGGACCCGACCGGTCATCCTTCGCTCCCCTCGTGCGGCACCGCCGCCTCCAGTACCGACCGCAGCCCCTCGCCGTCCCGCGCCCACGCCCGCACCAGCCGGTCGTCCGTGAGCCGCAACCCGATCCCGGTCCGGCGTCGCGGTACCCCCGACAGCTCGCCGAGCGGCGGCGCCGTCTCCCACGGCTGCAGGTCGTCGGCGTACGGGTCCGCATCGGGTAGCACCTCGGCGATGTCGGCGAGGGCGAGGGTCTCGGTGCCACACCGCAGCGTGGTGGGGGTGACCTCGACGCTCGCGTGGGTGCGGGCCGCCTTGACCTGCACCCACACCAGGGCGGCGAGCAGGACCGCGAACAGGCTGAGCCCCGCGACGTGCACCCCTGCCCCGATGAACAGGTCGCCGATCAGCACGATCAGGCACAGCAGCGGGCCAAGCGCCACCGTGCGCCACCGCCCCCCTGGCTCGACGAAGGGGGCCTCAGCCACGAACGAACCAGTCACGCGCGGACGGCAGGTACACCAGGATCGACGCGATGACGAGGCCGATCGCGGTCATCAGCGTCGGTGCCTGGCCGACACCGACCGCGGTCGACAGCACCTGGATCAGCGTGTACACCGCGCTCAGGGCGACGGCCGCCCGCCGGAACCGCGGATCCCCCGCGCGAACGGGTCCGGCGAGGAATCCGATCGCGACGCCGACCGCGCCCGCCAGTGCGCCGGATCCGCGCAGCAACCCGACCAGCGCATCAACGTCGCCGGGGTCCGCGCCGTTCGCCAGCAGTTGGTCCCGCACCGCGTCCCCGGACGCCGTCAACGCAAGCAGACCGAACAGCACCAGCAGCGCCGCGCACGCCAGCCACAGCCAGTACGCGATGGCGACCTGCTGTGGCCGAGTCTCCCGCCCGCTCATCGCGGCGCGATACCGGGCAGGAAGTACCGGTTCGAGTCCGCGCGGTGCATCAGCACGATCGCCCCGACCACGAGCACCGCCTGCAGGATTCCCGCGCCGCCCGCGATCATCACGGCCGCACCGCCCCCGCCGAGCCCGAACAGGACGGGGATCGCCATGAACACCATCAGCACGCCCGCCATCGTCACCAGCATGCGGGCCCAGTTGCGCCCGGCCCGCATCTTGAACACGAACAGCAGATACAGCGCGGTGATCCCGAGTCCGATCAGCCCGGTCAGTCCGAGCCCGACGATCATCAGCGAGTCCGCGGTGTCCCGGCCGATCTGCACCGACGCATCCTGCGCCGCGACGTCGCGCAGCAACTGGTCGACGTAGGTCTCGCGGTCGGCGTAGACGGCGCACAGCGAGGCGATCATGTTCAGCACGCCGAGGGCCGCGACCGCGCAGAGCAACTGGAACGCGGTCACCACGTCCACCGGCGGCTCCGGCCGCTGGGGTGGGCCGACCGGTGGGGGGCCGTACTGGGCGGGCGGCCACGGTGCACCGGGCGGCGGGCCCGGCGGCGGCGGGCCCTGCGACGGCGGGCCCTGCGGCGATCCCGGGGCCGTCACAACCGGCCCGCCACGTCGCTGGCCCAATAGGTAAGCACGATGTCGGCACCGGCCCGCCGGATGCTCAGCAGCGATTCCATGATCGCGGCGTCCCGGTCGATCCAACCCCGCTCCGCGGCCGCGGTGATCATCGAATACTCGCCCGAGATCTGGTAGGCGGCAACGGGAACCGTCGACATGTCGGCGACCTCGCGGAGCACGTCGAGATAGCTCATCGCTGGCTTGACCATCACGATGTCGGCGCCCTCCTCTAGGTCGAGGTCCACCTCACGCAGGGACTCGCGGCGGTTCGCCGGATCCTGCTGATAGGTGCGGCGGTCACCGTCGAGGGTGGAGCCGACGGCCTCCCGGAACGGACCGTAGAACGCGGACGCATACTTCGTCGCGTACGCCAGGATGCCGGTGTCGAGGTGCCCGGCGGCGTCGAGCCCCTCACGGATCGCGGCGACCTGGCCGTCCATCATCCCGCTCGGGCCGAGCAGGTGTGCACCCGACTCCGCCTGCGCAACAGCCATGTCCACGTACCGGGCCAGGGTCGCATCGTTGTCGACGGTGCCAGCTCCGCCGTCGGCGGTCAGCACACCGCAGTGTCCGTGCGAGGTGAACTCGTCGAGGCAGGTGTCCGCCATCAGGACGGTGGCGTCACCGAGCTCGTCCCGCAGCGCCCGCAGTCCGCGGTTGAGGATGCCGTCGGGATCAATCGCGCCCGACCCCTCCGCGTCCTTGTCCTCGGGCCGCGGCACCCCGAATAGCATCAGCCCACCGACCCCGGCGGCAACCGCCTCGGTCGCCGCGGCGCGCAGCGAGTCCAGGGTGTGCTGGTACACCCCGGGCATCGACGAGATCTCCCGCGGCGTGTCGATACCGTCGGCCACGAACATCGGCAGCACCAGATGCCGTGGCTCCAGGGAGGTTTCGGCGACCAGTCGACGCAGCGCGGCGGTGCCACGCAGGCGTCGGGGTCGTTCGGCCGGGAACAAGGGAGGTGCCTCCTTCGTCGGGCCCGTGAGCCCTTTTGGCCCGCGACGGGGCCATAAGGACTCACGGGCGCGTAGCGCCTATCGCCTGCGGGACTTCTTGCGGGGCGGCGGCAGCGCACCCTCGGCGCGGAGTCGGGCCGCATGCTCGGCGAGCGCCTCGACCAGCGGACCGATCTGTGCCGTCTCCGGCTGCACATCCACCCGAAGGCCGAACTCGATCGCGGTCTCCGCGGTCTTCGGTCCGATACACGCGACGATGGTGCGCGCGTGCGGCTTCCCGGCGATGCCGACCAGGTTCCGGACCGTCGACGAGGAGGTGAAGCACACCGCGTCGAAGCCGCCGGTCTTGATCATCTCGCGGGTCTCGGCCGGCGGCGGCGCCGCCCGCACGGTCCGGTACGCGGTGACGTCGTCGATCTCCCAGCCGCGCTGCCGCAGCCCCTCGGCGAGGGTTTCCGTCGCGATGTCCGCGCGCGGCAGCAGCACCCGGTTGACCGGGTCGAAGACGTCGTCGTACGGGGCGAACTCGGCCAACAGCCCCTCGGAGGACTGCTCCCCCGCGGGCACCAGTTCCGGGTTGATCCCGAAGCTGCGCACCTTGTCCGCGGTGGCCTGACCGACGCACGCGATCTTCACCCCGGAGAACGCGCGGGCGTCGAGCCCGAACTCCTCGAACTTCTCCCACACCGCGCGAACCGCGTTGGTGGAGGTGAACACCACCCACTGGTAGCGGCCGTCGACCAGGCCCTTGACCGCGCGTTCCATCTGCGCGGGACTGCGCGGCGGCTCGACCGCGATCGTCGGGACCTCGATCGGGATGGCGCCGTGGGTGACCAGCCGGTCGCTCATGTCGCCCGCCTGATCCTTGGTCCGCGGCACCAGCACGGTCCAGCCGTACAGGGCCCGCGACTCCCACCACGACATCTTGTTGCGGTGCGTGACGACCTTGCCGACCGTGACGATCAGCGACCCGACCAGTTCCGAGCCCGCCTCGTTCAGCGTCGCGAGGGTCGCCTCCACGGTGCGCTGCTGACGGGTGGTGCCGCGCACGGTGATCGCGGCGGGGGTCTGCGGGGCGAGGCCATGTTCGACGAGCGCGCTCGCCGTCTCCGCCAGGTGCGTTGCACCCGCGTGCAGGACCAGCGGCCCCGGCGCCGCGGCCAGCGCCGCCCAGTCGACCTCGCCGCGCACGTCGGCCTCGGTGTGCCCGGACCCGAGTGCCATGCCCGCGTAGCTCGGCACCGCCGAGCCGGACGGCAGGCCCGGCAGGATCTCGAACACGACCTGGGTACGGGCGACGGCGTTGACCTCGGCGATCACCGAGTCGGTGGTCAGCGGGTCCCCGGAGACGAGGCGCACCACGTCGTGCCCGGCCTTCGCCTCGTGCACCAGGGTCTTCGCGACCTCGGCGGGCTCGCCGAGTGCCGGTCGCACCTCCGAGAGCGGGTGCTCCGGATCCTCCTCCACGCCCTTGACGTGCAGCGCGGTGCCGACCAGCGCGGTCACCCCCTTGTCGACGTCGGGGTCGGTGAACGCGAGCGTCGCATGGGCGAGGACATCGCGGGCGCGGACCGTGAGCAGGGCGGGGTCTCCAGGGCCCGATCCCACGAACAGGATCCGTCCGGGGGTGTTCTTTCGGACTCGGCTCATCGGTTGTTCTCCAGTGCGTTCAAAATGCCGGTGTTCGGGCGTGGTGCGGTCGGGGCGGTGGCGGGCGGGTCGATGCGCGGTGGTCGCGCGCACCGTTTCGACCGCCACGGGGTCGGGTCAGTCATCGGCGGCACCGTCCCTCTCGGCGGCCACCATCAACTCGCGCGCACCGAGGTCGAGAAGTTCCCTGGCGACCGCGCGCCCCAACTCCTCGGCGCGGTCGGGCGATCCGACGGCGGACGCGCGGATCGAATCCGACCCGTCCACCGCGGCCGCGCAGCCGCGCACCGACAGCTCGTCGATGACCCGGCCGTCGTCGTCGAGGGACTCGACGACCTCGGCGATCGCGCCGACCGGGGCGGTGCACCCGGCCTCGAGTTCCGCCAGCAGCGCCCGTTCGGCGACGACGGCGGCGCGGGTGGCCGCGTCGTCGAGTTCGGCAAGCACCGCGACCAGGTCGGGGTTGTCCGCGCGGCATTCGACGGCCAGCGCCCCCTGCGACGGCGCGGGCAGCATCTGCACCGGCTCCAGCGACTCGGTGATCACGTCCAGCCGCCCGATCCGCGAGAGCCCGGCGCGCGCGATCACGATCGCGTCCAGCTCACCGGACTCGACCTTGCCGATCCGGGTGTCGATGTTGCCGCGCAGCGGCTGGATGTCCAGTCCGAGGCCCAGCGCCCGCAGTTGAGCGCGGCGGCGCGGCGCGGACGTCCCCACCTTCGACCCCGGCGGCAGCTCGCCGAGCACCAGCCCGTCGCGGGCGACGAGCGCGTCCCGCGGGTCCTCCCGCGGCGGCACCGCGGCGACCACCAGGTCGGCGGGCTGCGCCGTCGGCAGATCCTTGTACGAGTGCACCGCGACGTCGACGTCGCCAGCGAGCAGCGCCTCGCGCAGTTCCGCGACGAAGACCCCGACCCCGATGCGCTGCACCGGTCCGGCGGTGACGTCGCCCTTCGTCGTGATGACCACCAGCTCCGCCGGATGCCCCGCCGCGATCAACGCGTCCCGAACGGTCCCGGCCTGGGTGGTGGCGAGCAGGCTGCCGCGGGTACCGATGCGCAGGGTCCTGCGGGACGCCTCGGTACCGGGCGCCACGGGTGCTGCCGCGTTCATTCCTGCATTCCCTTCCACCACGTCACCGCGTCCTCGTCACGCCGTTCGGCGGTGACGTTGTCGGCGAGTTCGACTGCCCGGATCTCCATCGGCGAGGCGACTGCCTGGGCGCTGCCCGGAGCCAGCTCGAACAGTTCGCGCAGCGCGGCCGCGTAGGCGTCGCCGCCCGGCGTCGTCGCGAGCTGCTTGACCCGCACGGTCGGGGCATGCAGCAGCTTGTCCACCACCCGGCGCACCGTGCGCGCCACCTCGTCGCGCTGCGGATCGTCGAGGCCGGGCAGGCGCGACTCGAGTCGGAGCAGTTCGCCCTCGACCACCTCGGCGGCGCGCTGCCGCAGCGCCGTCACCGTCGGGGTGACCTCCGCGAGCCGCTGCCCGGCCAGATAGGTGGCCAGTTCGCCTGCGACGATCTCGCGGGCGGCGTCGGCGTCCGCGGCCGCGGCACCGGCGCCGGGGTCCGCCTTCATCGTCGCGATGTCGAGCAGCGCCACCCCCGGCAGTCCGGCGACCGCGGGTTCGACGTCCCGCGGCAGCCCGAGGTCGCAGATCACCAGCGGGCGCTGCGCGGCGTTGCGGGCGGCGAGCGCAAGGTGGGCGTCGGCGAGGGTGACGACGGCGCCGACCGCGCCGGTGCAGGCGACCAGCACGTCCGCCTCCGCCAGCGCGGGCGCCAGGTCGGACAGCGCAACCACGTCGGCGGCGACGCCAGCCGCGCGCACGGTGTCGGCGAGTCGCTCGGCGCGTTCGCGGGTGCGGTTGGCGACGACGATCCGGCCGATGCCTGCCCTGGTCAGGTGCGCGACGGACAGCCCGCCCATCGACCCGGCGCCGACGACCATCGCGGTCCGGCCCGCCAACCCGGTGCCCGTCGCATCCGCCGCGGCCAGGATCGAGCCCGCGCGGTCCAGCGCCACCGACACGACGGAGGCACCGGCGCGGTCGATCCCGGTCTCCGAGTGCACCCGCTTGCCGACCCGCAGTGCCTGCTGCGCCAGCTCGTGCAGCACCCGGCCGGCCGCGTTCTGCGCGTCGGACACCGCGTACGCGGTCCGGATCTGGCCGAGGATCTGCTGCTCGCCGATCACCATCGAGTCCAGGCCGCTGGCGACCGCGAACAGGTGCTCGGCCGCGGCCTCGCTGTACCGCACGTAGGCGTGCTTGGTGAAGTCGTTCAGGTCGAGCCCGGAATGCGCGGCGACCACGTCCCCGACGTCCGCGAGGGCGCCGTGGAAGGCGTCGACGACCGCGTAGATCTCCACCCGGTTGCACGTCGAGACGATCATCGTCTCCGAGACGTGCGGGGAGGCAAGCAACTTGTCGATCAGCTTCGGCCGATCGGTGTCCGCGACGGCAACCCGCTCGAGGACGGAGACGGGAGCGCTGCGATGCGAAATCCCGACCAGGAGAACACTCACGGTGCGATCACCGATCCATTCCTTGTCGATCCCAGGTCTTTCGAAGTCGAGCGGGCCGCGCGACGCGGCGCCCCGCCCCCGAGCGCGACGGCCGCATGCTCACCGTCGGTCCTGCGGGCGCTGCGGAAGGAGAGCACCTGCATCTCCACCGCGAGATCCACCCTGCGGATCTCCACGTGCGGGGGCAACTCCAGCGGCGCCGACGCGAAGCTGAGGATGCACCGGACGCCCGCGTCGACGAGGCCGTCGCACACCCGCTGCGCGGCGTCGTCCGGGGTGGCAACGACCCCGATCGTCGCCTCGAGTTCCCGGCACGCCGCCTCGAGTTCGGCGACGTCCCGCACGATCAGGCCGTCGATCTCGGTGCCAATCCGGTCCGGGCTGCTGTCGAACAGGCCAACCATCGTGAAGCCGCGGCGGCCGAAGCCGCCGTACCGGGCCAGCGCCTGCCCCAGGTTCCCGACCCCGACCAGCACCACCCGGTGCCCCTGGTCGAGTCCGAGCGCGGCCTCGATGCGGGCCCGCAGCCGGGTCACGTCGTAGCCGACGCCGCGGACCCCGTTCGGGCCGAGGAACGACAGGTCCTTGCGGAGCATGGACGAGCCGACGCCGGCGGCGGTGGCGAGTTCCTCGCTGGACACGATGTGGGTGCCCGCGTCGGTCATCACGCCGAGCACCCGCAGGTAGGTCGCGAGTCGGGTGACGGTCGCCTGCGGCAGATCCTTCACCTCGGCCCGCGGCGCGGCGGTCTCAGCTGCTGCCGCACCGGCGGCGGTGGTCGAAGCGGCGGTGGTCGAATCAGCCCCGGAGGCGCCACGGGCGGAGAACCCATGCGACTGGTGCTGTTCGCTCACTTCGGTGGCTCCTCGTCCGGCCATGCACACGACCGGAGTTCACATTGATCCGGGGGGACGTTCTCACCCACGGTAACTGCTTGTGAAGCCCTGCACAAAGTTGCTCAACCGGCCGCGACCTGCACAGCGACCGGATGTCCGGGCGAGCCCTTCACCCTCGGATTGTCAAATCCGAACGCAGTCGAACCTCGTCGACCTCCCAGTAGCTGTGTTCGCGGCCGTCCAACAGCACGACCGGAAGACGATCGCCATACTCGGCGCGGAGTTCCGGATCTCGGCCCGCCGCCTCGTCGACGTCGACGGTTTCGAGGAGAATGCCGAATTCCTCACACAACGGCACCAACCGGTCGTGAGCAACGACACACGAGCCGCAGCCGGCTCGGGTCAGCAGGGTGATGGTGTGGGTCGAGGCCGTCATGACGTCCACCTTGCCACCGCGACGGCCCGGATGACCGGAGACGGACATCACACGGGGTGCGCCTGCGGCTCCGTCTTCGCGGTGCCCGCTCAGGGCTGGGGATAGGGTTACCCCGGATTGCCAACCACGGGAGGTGCGTGTGCCTGGGCTGACAGGGCCGACCGGTGCAAGACCGGGTGCCGGGTGGTCCCGCGTGCGCCGCCGGTGGCGCAACCCGCTGGGTCCCACCGATTCGCAGCTGCGGGCCAATCTCGCGGGTGAGGCCAGCGCCGACGCCGCCCTCGCCCTGCACGAGGCCGAATCGGCCGCCGACCTTGGGGCGGCCGACGCGGCGGGCGAACCGGCGATCTCCAGGGATCTCACCGCCGCGGCCTTCTTCGACGTCGACAACACGATGGTGCAGGGCGCCTCGATCATCCACTTCGCCCGCGGGCTCGCCGCCCGCAAGTACATCTCCCTCGGGGACATGGCCGGATTCGGCTGGCAGCAGCTCAAGTTCCGGGTGACCGGCAAGGAGAACAGCGACGACGTCGCGTCCGGCAAGGAGAAGGCGCTCGCGTTCATCGCGGGCCGCGAGACCGCGGAGTTCAGCCGCCTCGGCGAGGAGATCTACGACCAGCTGATCGCCGACAAGATTTGGCCGGGCACCCGGGCGCTCGCGCAGATGCACCTCGACGCGGGCCAGCAGGTGTGGCTGGTCACCGCGACCCCGGTCGAGCTGGCTCAGGTCATCGCGAAGCGTCTCGGCCTCACCGGCGCGCTCGGCACCGTCGTCGAGTCCGAGGAGGGCCGGTTCACCGGCAGGCTCGTCGGCGACATCCTGCACGGCGCGGGCAAGGCGCACGCGGTGCGCACCCTCGCGGTCCGGGAGGGCCTGAACCTCAAACGCTGCACCGCGTATTCGGACAGCCACAACGACGTCCCGATGCTGTCACTGGTCGGCACCGCCGTCGCGATCAACCCGGACGCCGACCTCAAGGAGGTGGCGCGGAACCGGGGCTGGGAGATCCGCGACTACCGGACCGGCCGCAAGGCCGCGAAGGTCGGTGTTCCCACCGCGCTCGCCCTCGGCGCGATCGGCGGCGCCCTCGCCGCCGCCGCGAGCCGAAAGAAGCACTGACCTAGCCGAGGAACACGTTGCGGCGCTGGGCGAGCAGCCGGTACAGCGTCTGCTGGATCGTCTCCCGCACGTGATCGGTCACCTCGAACATCACCATCGGATCCTCCGCGTCGGCGATGTCGTAGGTGTCGGTGCGGATCGGTTCCCCGAACTCGATGTACCACTTCGACGGCAACGGGATCAGCCCGAGCGGACCGAGATGCGGGAACAGGGGCGTGACCGGGAAGTACGGCATGCCGAGCAGTCGCGCGAGCGACTTGAGCTCCCCGATCTTGGGGTAGATCTCCTCGGAACCGACGATCGAGCACGGCACGATCGGGACACCGGTCCGCAGCGCGGCCGACACGAAGCCGCCGCGGCCGAACCGCTGCAGCTTGTAGCGCTCGCTGAACGGTTTGCCTATGCCCTTGAACCCCTCGGGGAAGACCGCGGCGACCTCCCCGCCGCGCAGCAACCGTTCCGCGTCGGCGGTGCAGGCGAGGGTGTGGCCCGCCTTGCGGGCGACGTTCCCGACGACCGGCAGCTCGAACGCCAGGTCGGCGGCGAGCATCCGCAGCGGCCGCCGCGCGGGATGATGGTCGAACAGCGCGACCGAGGTCATCAGCCCGTCGATCGGGACCACCCCGGCGTGGTTCGCGACGACGAGCGCGCCGCCCTCGTCGGGGATGTTCTCGACGCCGCGCACCTCGACCCGGAACCAGGAGTCGAACATCGGACGCAGCAGCGGCAGCCACACGTTCTCGGCGAAGTGCGGGTCGAAACCGAAGTCGTCGACCTGGTAGTCGCCGGTCAGCCTGCGGCGCAGGAACTCGGCGACCGCCACCACCTGATCCGCAACCAGGTCCCGCGCCGCGTCGCGCATCGACGCGGCCAGCGACCCGGGCGCCGCGGCGGGGTGCATGGCGGGAGCCGCCGGATACAGCCGCGTCGGCGGTGACGGTTCGAGCCGGGCCCGCCGGATCTGCCCGCGGGCGGTCCGCGCCGCGTCCCCCCGCAGCGGAATGACCTTGGCGACCTCGTTCATCGTGCCCCCTCGCCGACGCCGACCAACTGCTGAACCGTGGATTCCACCGACCGCACCCAGTCCCTGCTCACGATCGGTCTCGACGCGGAACCGGCGAGCATGTCGTCAAGGGCCTGCAGCGTCGACCGTCGCGGGTCGAAGCCGAGCTCGGTGCGCATCCGGGTGGTGTCGACGCCGCACCCGAAGTGGAAGTAGTCGAGTTGCTCCCGCGTGACGCCGCGGGTGCCCGCCCCCGGCAGCACCCGACCGAGCGTGCCGAGCAGCGGGAACGGCACCGGCACCTCGACCCCGCCCGCCCGACGGATCGCCTGGCTCAGGGTCACCACCCCGTCACCGGCGACGTTGAAGGTGCCCGCAGGCCCGGCGAGCGTCGCGCGTTCGAGCGCGGCGAGCGCGTCCTCCTCGTGCAGCAACTGCATCCGGGCGTCCCGCCCGAGGATGGTGGGCACCACCGGCGACCGCAGGTATCGCGACATCGAACCGTGCAGGTTGGGCCCGATCGGCGGCGCCATCCGCAGCAGCGTGACCGCGAGATCCGGGCGCCGCCGTCCCAGGCCTCGGGCGTACCCCTCGATCTCGATGCTGTCCCGCGCGTAGCTGCCGGAGGGCGGACGCCGAGCGCTCATCTCCTCGCTGAACTTCGCCGGGTCCTTCGCGCTGGAACCGTAGACGGCGGTCGTGGAGCGCACCACCACCTTCCGCACGTCCGGCGACTTCTGACAGGCGGCGAACAGTTGCATGGCGCCGAGGATGTTCATGTCCTTCATCGCGGTGCGACTGCCCGACTTCGGCGGCTTCACCAGGGTCGACGCGTGCACCACCGTGTCCACCCCGGCGCCGCGCAGCACCTTGCCGATCAGCGGATTGCGGATGTCGGCGCGGACGAACTCCGCCCGGCCCATCCGGCGCAGCATGTCCTTGGTCGGCGACCGCGAGTCGACGGCGATGACCCGGTCGATGCCGGGATCCTGGGCCAGGCGCGACACCAGGTACCCGCCAAGGAACCGACTCGCCCCCGTCACCAGCACCACCGACGGATACTGCACGCCACGATCACCTGCCACGACCACCCCTGCCCGTGTCTCGAATCCGTCACCGATCGATCACGTCGAGCGTAGCCGGTCCGGGAGCAGTCGCTCAAAAACTTAACGAGCCCGAAACACCCCGTCCACCTGGCGTTTTGTCGGATTCCCCGGCGCGTGTCATCTGGTTGGACGACCAACTCGGAGCCGGTCCGGGACCCGGAAATGCACGATGCCCGCCACCGGAACGGTGACGGGCATCGCGGGCGTTGGCCCGCTCGGAGACCGAGCGGACTACTTACCGAGTTTCCGGCGCTGCACGCGAGTCCGGCGAAGCAGCTTGCGGTGCTTCTTCTTCGACATGCGCTTGCGTCGCTTCTTGATCACTGAACCCATGGCGGGAGTTCCTCACGTTCTTCTCTAGCGTTCCTGCGCACGCCGGTGACGTACGTGCGTTCTGGTCGGCGCGAACCGACCTGGCGCTGTGCCTCTCGTATCCGCGAGCCCAGCGCCTGACGACACCCGGCTGGCCGGCACGACGATAAGTCATCGTACCGGGACGCCGCGGGCCGTCCGAAACCGGACTCGTCAGCCGGCGTCGAAGTAGGACGTTTCCAGGTAGTCGTGCACCGCCTTCGCGTGCACCCGGAACGACCGTCCGACCCGCACCGCGGGCAGTTCCCCGCTGTGCACCAATCGGTACACCGTCATTTTCGACACTCGCATCAACGCCGCCACCTCGGCGACGGTGAGGAATTGTGTGCCGCCGAGGGCGGGCTCTTTGTCCGTGCCCGCACCCTTTGGCTTGTCTGTCGACACCATCAGATTGCATACCTCCGGCACGTGTCGCGCCGCCGGCTTCCCCTCCGGCGGAACAGACACGCACGTGCTGCATCCGAGCTTAACGGGACACGTGGGGTTACTGCGACGTGTGTGAGGTATCGAATCTCATTCCGGGCCCGCACCGAGCGCAGCCGAACGCTGCTTCGCGGCCGCGAGCGCGTCGTTGAACGCGGTCCGCACTCCCCCACGCTCGAGTTCCCGGATCGCGGCCGCCGTCGTGCCACCGGGCGAGGTGACGTCCGCCCTCAGCTCGTTCGCGGTGCTGCCCGCCCCGTCCAGCATCGCGGCCGACCCGACCATGGTCTGGACGACGAGCTCGGTCGCGACGGCCCTGGTCAGCCCCAGCCCGACGCCGCCCTCGATCATCGCCTCCGCCACAAGGAAGAAGTACGCGGGCCCGGACCCGGAGACCGCGGTGACCGCGTCGAGCTGCGGCTCGGACACGGTGACCACCTTGCCGACCGCACCGAGGATCTCGCGGACGGTGTCCAGATGCTCGGCGGTCGCGTACCGGCCTGCCGCGATCGCGCTGACCCCCTCACCGACAAGCATCGGGGTGTTCGGCATCACCCGCACCACCGGGAACCCGGCGGGCAGCCTGCTCTCGTACCGGGCCGTCGGGATCCCGGCGGCGAGGCTGACGATCAGCTGGTCGACGTCGCCGTCGAGGTCGATGCTGTTCAGCGCGACCATCACCGCATCGACATCGGCGGGCTTGACCGCGACAACCACGACGTGCGCACCCTCCGCGGCATCGGCGACCGTGGTGGCCCGGATGCCGTACTGGCCCGCCAGTTCCTGGGCGCGCGGCGGGTGCTGCTCGGCGACCACAAGGTCCTTCGGCGCGTGGCCTGCCTTCACCAGTCCCGCGATCAGGGCCTCACCGATCCGGCCGCCACCGATCACTGCGATTCTCGTCATGACCGCAAGCCTGCCACGGGCGAAACGTGGGCCGGCGACCGGTCAGGCCCTCGGCACCATCGCCAGCTGCCTGCTCTGCACGACCACCTGCCCCGCGGAATCGAGGACCAGGTGGTCCTCCTCGAACCAGGCCTCGCCGATGACCTGTGCGCTGGCCATCACCCGCAGCCAGCCCGGCGCAGGGCGACGCCGGAGGTAGGTGGTCAGCTGCACGGTCGGTGCCCACCCGAACATGCCCCGGTTCATCGTCACCGGCGCGCTGATGTCACCGAGCATGATCGCGAACAGGGCGGCGGTGTCCGCGTCGGCCTCGTCCGCGGAGAGCGGCCGCGCCCACATCCGGTTCACCGGGTCGCCGAGTTCCCCGGCAAGGAACCGGGCGGCCGACGGGTCCACCAGCAGTTCGCAGCCCTTGGCGACGTGCACGATCGCGGCCATCGGGTGGTCGGCGGTGATCCGGGCCGCCGCCGCGGTCGGCTCGGCGGGCAGCGCGTCGATCGCGAGCGGCTCCCGGTGCCGGGACGCCGCCTCGTCGGGCACACCGAGCGTGACCGACGCCGACACCGCGATCCGGTCGCCCTGCAGCAGATCCACGTCCACCAGGCAGACCTGGCGGCCGCGCTTGCGCACGGTGGTGACGAGGCGGACGTCGCCGGGGTCGGGGGCGGTGAGATAGTTCGCGCTGACCGCCACCGGCTGCATGGCGGCGGCGCCGCCCTCGGCCCGGACGGCGTCCCGCGCGGCCGCCGCACACACCGCCATCATGCAGCCGCCGTGCACCTTGGGTCCGATCGTCCAGATCGGGTCGATGTGTGCGCCGAACGCGCCGTCGCCGAGCGGGGTGAGGGTGGTGAGGTCGGTGAACGGCCGGGTGGAGGTGAGGGTCTTGACCTCGGTCATCTGCGGTCCTTACTTGAATCGGTCGGGGAAGCGCCTTCGGCGCCCGTGGGGGGGGGTTTCCCCCCCCCAGGGGGGAGTTCGCCACGGGTTGTGGGGAGCACAGGTCCCTCTGAGGTGCCCCAGGGGAAAGCACCCACCACCCCCACCCCCTCCCCCTTTTTTTCCCTTTTTCTGT
>NZ_JBSGXD010000011.1:114610-129316 GCF_053609225.1 Rhodococcus sp. NPDC054953
GTTGGTGGTCTTGCGTGGGGGGGGGGGGGAAGTTTTTTTGGGTTCTGGGGAGGAGCTCCCCCCCAACGGGGGGGAAACCCCCCCCACGGTCCGCGGCAGCGGCTATCTCGCGAGGTGCTCGCGGGCGAACGCCAGCGACTGCGCCAACATCGACCTGCGTTCGGCCCTGGTGCGCGCGTTCTGCGTGTTGATCTCGAGCACCACGTGCCCGTCGAACGCGGACGCGGCCAGCGACCGGCACATCTGCGCGCAGGGCTGGCTGCCGTGCCCCGGGATCAGGTGCTCGTCCGCGGACGCACCGCGGCCATCGGCCAGGTGCAAGTGGGTCAGGCCCTCCCCCATCCGGCTCGCGAGCGCGGCCGCGTCCATCCCGGCGGTCGCGGTGTGCGAGAGGTCAAGGGTGTAGTGCGCGTGCCCGACATCGGTCGGGTCGTAGGACGGCGCGAACGCGGACACGCCGGGTCCCGGACCGCCCCGCTTCTCCAGCCGCTCGGCCGACTTCGACTTCGCACCCCAGAACCGGTCGGCGCGCATCGGGAACATGTTCTCCACGGCAACCGCGACATCACTGCGCTGCTCAAGGTCGTGCACCTGATCGGCGAACCCGTCCGCGTACCGGCGTTGCCACCGGAACGGCGGGTGCACGACGACGGTCCGCGCGCCGAGGGCCTCCGCGGCCCGCACCGACCGTTCCAGCTTGGCGACCGGGTCCGCGCCCCACACCCGCTGCGAGATCAACAGGCACGGCGCGTGCACGGCCAGCACCGGGACCGCGTACTTCCGGACCATCCGCGTGACGGTGGCCAGGTCCTGACTGGCCGTCTCCGCCCACACCATCAGCTCGACACCGTCGTAGCCGAGTTCGGCGGCGTACTCGAACGCCGCCTCCGTGTTCTGCGGGTACACCGACGCCGTCGACAGACCCACCAGGATCCGGTGACCCCGGCCCGCCGCCCGGTCCACCGGACCGCCGCTTCCCGCCGCCACCGTCAGCTCGAACTGAGCACGAACACGAGGGGGCCGATCGTCACGAATACGCCGACGATCACCGCGATCAGCAGGCTCAGCAGATCCTCGGTCTGACGCAGGATGCGGACCACCGCGACCAGCCCGGCGATCACCAGCACGGCCAGTACCAGCGCCACCCACGGCAGCGATTCCCACAGCTTCTCGAAGCCCTTGAACAGCAGCGCGCCCGCGACGATCGCGACGACGGCCTGCCCAACGAGCACTGCCCACTGGCGGAGCGCGCCGCCGCGGCTGGTGCTCGCCTGCTCCGCAGGGCCGTCGTCCTCGTCGTCAACCGCGGGGGCGGGGCCGGTGTCGTCGCGTCCTGCCGGCTTCGCGGCAGGCGCCACCGTCACATCGGTGGCCTCGGCGGCCCCCGGCGTGTCCGTGACCCGCGGGAACTCGCCCGTGGTGTGCACCAGCGCCCGCGCCTCGTCGAGCGACTCGGTGCGGGCACTGCGGGCCTGACGCAGCAGGTCCGCCTCGAGGCTCGAGCCGGACAGCAGCGCGGGCTCGCGGACGGTGGGCGTCCCCGTGTAGGGCTTGGCCTTCGACCCGGCCGACGCGTCGGGCGCCTCCGGCTCCGGCTCCGGCCGGAACCGGCGCCCCGTGCTCGCCGCGGGCACCACCGTGGTCTTCTCGGCCGGCGACTCGGAGCCGAGGCCCGCCGACGGCACCGAACCGCTGGCGACCGAGCCGCCCGCGGCTGGCGTCACGGCGTCGACGACGGTCGTCTTCTCGACCGCCGACGCGGGCGCCGGGGTTGCGGTGCTGGCAGCGGCCGGTGCTGGCGAGGGGATCGGCCCCGACACCGTCGGGGGCACCGTCCCGGCCGGGGCCGCGGTCGACAATGCGCTGTCCTGCGCGGACCGGTCGGCCGCGGCCTTGCGGTCCGCGTCCGCCTTCGCGAGCACCGCCCGCCGCAGCGCCGGGATCGCCTGGGTGTGATCGACCTCGGCGGGGACGCCGGGCGCGACGGGCAGCGACGGCGGCGTTACCTCCGGAGTCGTGCTGACCGACGGGATCGGGTCCGGGGCCTCCGGGCGCGGGGCCGGGGCGGCAGGGACCGCACCGGCACCGGAGGCGCCTGCGATGTCGTCGTCCGGGTCGGGTGCGGCGCGCCGGTTGCGCGGCCGGACATCCGCGTCCGACACCACCGGCAGTTCACCGGTCAGTTCGGCAACACTGATCCCGCCTGCTGCGCCGCGGCGCCGCCGCCCGCCCCGCGACTCGACCTGCTGACCGTTGCGGGCGAGCAGCTCCGCGACGGAGATCTGCCCGGTGTCCTCGGGCTTGCCACTCATCGCGCCACCACCAGTTCGCCGCCCATATCCGTGTCCAGTTTGCGCAGGATCAGACCCTCCCGCAGCGCCCACGGACAGATCTCCAGCTCGTCCACCGACAGTGCCCGCATGCTCGCCTCCGCAATCAGTGCGCCTGCCACGATCTGTTGTGACCGGTCCGCGCTCACACCCTCCAGCTCCGCGCGGTCCGACGTCGTCATCCGCGAGATGAACGCGATCAGCTGGCGCAGCCCGCTCGCGGTCAGTGTCCTCCGGACCCGGGGGCCCGCGGCGGAGGGCGCGGCCCCGGTGAGTCGCGCCAGCGACCGGAACGTCTTGGACGTGCCGACCACGCGGTCGGGGGAGCCCGCGGCGCGCAGCGCCTTGGCCGGCTCAACCAGTTCCGCGTCGAGCCAGTCCCGCAGCACCGCGACCCGACGCTTACCCGGCGGGTCGGACTGCAACCAGTCCCTGGTCAGTCGCCCCGCGCCGAGCTGCAGCGAGAACGCGACGTCCGGGTCCTCGTCCCCGCCCGCGGTCATCTCGAGGGACCCGCCGCCGATGTCGAAGTTCAGGATGCGGCCCGCGCTCCATCCGTACCAGCGGCGCACCGCGAGGAAGGTCAGCCGGGCCTCGTCGACCCCGGACAGCACCTCCAGGTTCACCCCGGTCTCGGCCCGCACCCTGGCGAGCACCGCCTCGGAGTTGTTGGCGTCCCGGACCGCGGACGTCGCGAACGCCATCAGCTCGCCGCACCCGGACGTGGCCGCGATCGACGCGAAGTCGCCGACGGCCGCGACCAGCCGATCGGCGCCGCCGACGGTGATGTCGCCCGCCGCGTCGGTGTTTTCCGCGAGCCGCAGCGTCGCCTTGGTCGAACTCATCGGGGTGGGATGCGCACCCCTGTGCGCATCGACCACCAGAAGGTGGACGGTGTTGCTTCCGACGTCGAGTACCCCTAACCGCACGTGACCACGGTACTGGGTCTACCGTCTGGCACTGTGACAGCAGGCGCCGCCCCGAACACCGCGAAGATGACGCCCACTCCGGAGGTGGACCTCAACTTCCCCCGCGAGTGGATCGAGTTCATCGACCCGGCGAATCCCGACCACCTCATCGCCGCCGACCTGACCTGGCTTCTTTCCCGGTGGACCTGCGTGTTCGGCACCCCGGCCTGCCAGGGGATCATCGAGGGCAGGCCCGACGACGGCTGCTGCTCGCACGGCGCCTTCCTCTCCGACGAGGAGGACCGCGAGAAGCTGGACCGCTGCGTGAGCATGCTCACGCCAGCCGACTGGCAGTTCATGGAGAAGGGACTCGGCAAGAAGGGCTACGTCGAGGAGGACGACCTCGACGACGAACCGGCACTGCGGACCCGCAGGCACAAGGGTGCGTGCATCTTCCTGAACCGCCCCGGCTTCGAGGGCGGTCTCGGGTGCGCGTTCCACATCATGGCGGTGCGCGAGGGCATCGAGCCGCTCGAGGTGAAGCCGGACGTGTGCTGGCAGTTGCCGATTCGGCGCACGCAGGAGTGGGTGGACCGGCCGGACGGCGAGCAGATCCTGCGGACCACGCTCACCGAGTACGACCGGCGCGGCTGGGGTGAGGGCGGCGCGGACCTGCACTGGTACTGCTCGGGGTCGCCGGACGCGCACGTCGGCACCCGGCCGGTGTGGCAGTCGTACGGCCCGGAGCTGACCGAGCTTCTCGGGGCCCCGGCGTACGCGGAGTTGGTGCGGCACTGCAGGCGACGGGCCGGGTTGGGCCTGATCGCGGTGCACCCCGCGACGTCCGCGGCCCGCGACGCAAGGGCGGCAGCCCGGCCCGCCGAGGCCTGACGGCTACGCCTCGTCGACGCCGAGCGCGCGGGCCAGCGTCGGCCACGACCGGCGCAGCGTGTCCTGCCAGTACCCCCACGAGTGGGTTCCGGTCGGCTGCAGGTCGGTGTCGACGGGAATGCCGAGCTCACCGAGGCGCGCCACCAGCCGGTGGGTGCAGTAGTTGGCGGCCGCCTCAATCGCCCCGCCGACGACGATCTGGTCCTGCAGCGGCGGCGACAGCGCGGGCCGCGGCGCCTCGGGACGTTCGAACTCGCCGGGCAGCCCGGTGCCGCTGGAGACGAACAGCTCGAGCCCGCGGAGCTTGTCGGCGTTGACGTACGGATCGTGCCGGACCCATTCCGGGTCGCCGGGCGGACCCCACATGTTCCGGGTGTCGCCCCGGCCTGCGACCTCGACGACGGCCCGCACCATCGCCTGCCCGATCGGGTCGCTGGTCATCGCGCAGCCGCTGTACGAGGCGACCCCGCGGTACAGGCCGGGGGCTTGGATGGCGAGGTCGAGGACCGAGCTCGCGGACATCGACAGACCGCCGATCGCGTTGACCCCGTTGGCGCCGAGCGCCGCGTCGAGGACCGGCGGCGCCTCCTCGGTGAGGAACGTCTGCCACTGGTTGCGGCCGAGCTTCGGGTCGTCGCGTCGCCAGTCGGTGTAGTAGCTGATGTAGCCGCCAACCGGGATCGCCACGTTCACGTTCTTGTCCGCGAAGAAGTCCTCGATGTCGGTCTGCCCGATCCAGTTCGCCCCGTCCTCGCCGCCCCCGGCCCCGTTGAGCAGGTACAGCGTCGGCCGGGGGGCGCTGGTGTCGGCCGGGCGCAGCACCTGGAACTCCACCACCTCGTCCATCGACGGCGCGTACACGAAGACGTTCCACCGCGTGTCGTCGATCTTCTCGATGCGGTCGAGCCGGCCCGCCTGCGTGGACTCCCCCGCCGCCTCGGTGGCGGCGGCGGGGGCGGGGGCGGCACCCGCGGCGGCTACGCCGAGCGGGGTCAGCGCCACCGCAGCGACCAGGGCGGGCAGGATCGTCCAACTGGACCGCATACGTCAGTGTCCGTTTCTCGTCGAGGCTCCGGGCCCACCGTCGGCGACGGCGAGGTGCGCCCGCGTCACCGGGCCGATCGTGTCGAGGGACGCGGGCACGGTCATGTGCCAGTGCGTGCTCTCGACCTGATGGTTATCGATGCCTCCGCTGACGAACGGACGCCACGTCCGGGCACCTCGTGATCCCGTGGAATCATCCAGTGCCGCGGTGAAGTACAGCAGATCGCCCGCGAACACTCCCGGCCGATGACGCTCCATGAGGTCGGAATTGTGTTGGGCGCTCGCGATCATCCGCTGAACGTGCTCGGCAGTCAAGACCGAGAGCGGTCCACCGATGGCGGGCAGCAGCGTCGACGCCGCCTCGGTGAGGGCCTCCGCGGACAGGGTGTCCAGGCCCGCGGGAAGCTGCCCGTCGAATCCGAGTCCCGCCAACAGATCTGCGGCACCGACCGGCACGGCCGGTTCGGTCCGCTCGATCCGCTCGGCGATGCTGTCGAGCATGGTCAGCGACTCCACCCGCTCCCCGACCTGCTGCAACTGCACCGCCATCGCGTGTGCGAGGACCCCGCCGAGCGACCACCCCAGCAGGTGGTACGGGCCCGACGGTTGGATCCGCCGGATCTCGGCGACGTACCGCGCGGCGAGCTCGTCGAGCGAGGCTGGCGCGTCGCCGTCCGCCACGATCGCCGGGGACTGAATCCCGTAGACCGGCCGCGAGGCGTCGAGGTGCTGCGCGAGACCGGTGTAGCACCAGGACAATCCGACGATCGGATGGATGCAGAACAGCGGGCTATCGGTGCCAGCGGTGCGGATCGGGTAGAGCACCTGCAGCGCGGACTCCGCATCGCCGTGACCGGCCGCCATGCGCGCCGCGATGGACGCCGGGGTGGGGTCCGTCATGAGCAGCTGCAGCGACACCTCCGCTCCCGTCAGCTCCCTGAGCCGGGTCACGACGCGCACCGCCACCATCGAGTTGCCGCCGAGTTCGAAGAAGTTGTCGTCGGCACCGACCCGCTGCACACCGAGCAGTTCCTCGAACACCGATGCCACCGCGCGTTCCCCGTCCGTCCCCGGCCTGCGGTATTCGGTCGGTGTGAAGACCGGGTCCGGCAACGCCTTCCGATCGAGTTTGCCGGTGACGCCAAGCGGCAGCGCGTCGAGGGGGACGATCACCGCAGGCACCATGTAGCTGGGCAGCTCCCGACCGAGTGCGGAGCGCACTCCGGAGGGATCGAGGTCGGTCCCCGGGTTTGGTACCACGTAGGCGACCAGACGACCGCCGAGCGTCGGGTCGTCGACCGCGGCGACGGCCGCCGCGTCGACACCGGGGCACCGGCGCAGCGCCGCCTCGATTTCGCCGAGCTCGATGCGGAAGCCACGTACCTTCACCTGGAAGTCGGACCGGCCCAGGTACTCGATGCGACCGTCGGCACGCCACGCGGCGACGTCGCCGGTCCGATACATCCGTTCGCCGGCATCGCCGAAGGGGTTCGCGACGAACCGGTCCGCGGTCAGACCGACCCGACCGTGGTAGCCGCGGGCGAGCTGCGTACCGGCCAGGTACAGCTCGCCACGGACACCGACGGGGACGGGCCGCAGCCGCTCGTCGAGGACGTAGGTCCGGGTGTTCCACTCTGGCACGCCGATCGGGATGGTGACGCCGTCCTCGTCGCTCGTCCGGTGCGCGGTGACGCTGACCGCGGCCTCGGTTGGCCCGTACAGGTTGACCAGCTCGGCTCGGTTGCCTGCCCGGAACTCGCGTGCGGTCTCCGCGGGGAGGGCCTCGCCGATCGCCAGCACCCGCCGCAGCGACGACGGCAGCGTGCCGCCCGCCGCTGCGAGCAACATCGACAGCATCGACGGCACGGTGTGCAGGGTGGTGACGCCCTCCTCCTCGATCAGCTCGAGCAGGTGGTCCGGGTCGCGGTGCCCGTCCGCGGCCGCGACGACGAGGCATCCACCCGAGGTGAGCGCGGACCAGAATTCCCACACCGACAGGTCGAAGGTCGCGGCGGTCTTGAGCAAGGCCGAGTCGGTCGAATCGAGTCCGAATTCGGCTTGCTTCCAGAGCAACTGGTTGACGATCGCGGCGTGCCCAACGGCGACGCCCTTCGGAGTTCCGGTCGACCCGGACGTGAAGATCACGTAGGCGGTGTTGGCACCGCGCAGCGGCGCCCGACGTTCCGCCGCCTCGATCGGCGTGTCCGGGTATCCCGACAGGTCGAGGTCATCGATGTCGAGCACGGGTGCGACGCCACGCACGGCGACCCGATCGACCGAGGTGGTGAGTACGCACACCGGTGCCGCGGTGGCGAGGATGTGCCCGATCCGGTCGGCGGGATGCTCGGGGTCGATCGGCACGTAGGCGCCGCCCGCCTTCGCCGTCGCGTACATGCCGACCACCAGGTCGATCGAGCGGCGCATCGCAAGGGCAACCGACGACTCCGGACCGACACCCAGCGAGATCAGGTGCCGCGCAAGCCGGTTCACACGAGCGTCGAACTCGACGTAGGTGAGCCGGTGGTCCTCGAACACCAGTGCCGGGTGGTCGGGTGTGCGAGCGACCTGCTCGTCGAACAGATCCACCAGGGTGCGATCCGCGGGGAGCGGGCGGCCGGTGTCGTTCCAGTCCACGAGCATCAGGTCACGTTCGCTGCCGTCCAACAGGTCGATGTCACCGACGGTCGTCGACGGGTCGGCGGCGACGGCCGCGACGAGCCGACCGAACCGGTCGGCGAGGGTGCGCACGGTGGCCTCGTCGAACAGCGCCGCGGAATAGGTGAACGCCGCCGACATGCCGAGCGGCTCACCGGACGTGCCGTACCGGTCGGTGACAACGAGGTGCAGATCGAACTGTGTGAGGTTGGAGGTGTAGTCCACTCCGCTGACGGTGAGGCCGGGAAGCTCCAGGCTCGCCGCTTCCTGGTTCTGGAAGGAGAACCCGATCTGGAACAGCGGGTGCCGGGCGGTCGACCGCACCGGATTGACGACCTCCACCAGTCGCTCGAACGGCACGTCCGCGTTGCCCATCGCCGCCAGGTCCGCCTCCCGGACCCGAGCGAGAACTTCGTCGAACGCCCACCCCGGACGGATCGCGGACCGAAACACCAAGGTGTTCACGAACATGCCGACCATCCCGTCGAGGGCGTGCCCGCCGCGCCCCGCGATCGGGGTGCCCACCGCAATGTCGTCGGTGCCGGACATTCGCGCAAGGAAGGTCGCGAACGCGGCGTGCACCACCATGAACAGTGAGGCACTCGCGCTGGCGGCCAGGTCGGCCAGCAGCCGGTGGGTGTCGGCGTCGATGTCGAAGCCGACCTTCCCACCAGCGGTCGACGCGACCGCGGGCCGCGGCCGATCCGAGGGTAGTTCGAGCAGGTCGGGCTGTCCGGCCAGTGCCTGGCGCCAGAAGGAGATCTGCCGGGACACCGCCGAGTCGGGGTCGTCCTCGGACCCGAGCACCTCCCGCTGCCACAGCGCGAAGTCGGCGTACTGCACGGGCAGCGGCTCCCACCCGGGAGCGGCTCCACGCCGCCGTGACTCGTAGGCGACGACGACGTCACGGGCGAGCGGTCCGACGGAGAAGCCGTCGCCGCTGATGTGGTGGATCGCCAGCACCAGCACGAAGGCGTCCGGCGCGGTGCGGAGCAGCCGGCCGCGGACCGGTACCGCGGTGGTCACGTCGAAGCCCCGACCGAGCACGTCGAATATCCGCGCGGTCAGCTCGGCCTCGGTCACCTCCACCGGTGTGAGGTCGAGACCGACCTCGGTCGCGGGCACGATCACCTGGACGGGGCCGTCCCCGTCCTCCGGGTACACCGTCCGCAGCGACTCGTGCCGGTCGAGTACGTCGTCGACCGCGGCCCGCAGCGCCGCGACATCGAGGTCGCCGTCGAGCCGGATGGCGACCGGGATGTTGTAGGCGGCCGACTCCGGGTCGAAGCGGTTGAGGAACCACATCCGGGACTGCGCCAGCGAGAGCGGGATCCGCGCCGGACGCGGCCGCGCGACGAGCGCGGGGAGCGCCGATCCGGTCGAGTTCTCGACGCGCAGCGCGAGCGCGGCGACGGTGGCCGCCTCGAACACGTCCCGAACCCCGATTCCCGCACCGGCCGCCTCGTTGACCCGGGCGACGAGACGCGTTGCGGTCAGCGAGTTGCCGCCGACGGCGAAGAAGTCGTCGTCGGCGCCGACCCGCTCCAGCCCGAGCAGTTCGGCGTAGACGGCCGCGACGAGCAGCTCGGTGGCGCCGACCGGTTCGCGGTAGTCCGCCGCGCCGGACCCGAACTCCGGTGCGGGCAGTGCCCGGCGGTCCATCTTCCCGGCGGGTGTGGTCGGGATCGTGTCCAGCACCACGACCGCCGACGGCACCAGTGCCCGCGGCAGGTGCCGCGCCGCCTCGGCCAGCACGGCGGCGGCCTCGGCCACCGCGTCGGCGACCGGGACCACGTACCCGACCAGCTGGTCACCGAGCGTGGGGTGCCGGTGCACGGTGGCCGCGGCGACCGCGACCGCCGGGTGCCGGGTCAGCGCGGCCTCGACCTCACCGAGTTCGACCCGCAGCCCGCGCACCTTCACCTGCGCGTCGGCCCGGCCGACGTAGTCCAGCAGGCCGTCCGCTCCGAGCCGCACCAGGTCGCCGGTGCGGTACATGCGGGAACCGTTGTCGCGGTAGGGGTTCGCGACGAACCGTTCCGCGGTCAGCGCGCCGCGTCGGTGATATCCCCTGGCCAGCGCCGCGCCCGACAGGTACAGCTCACCCGTCACCCCGACCGGCACCGGCCGCAGCCGGGTGTCGAGGACCATCACCTCGGCGCCCTGGATCGGCGAGCCGATCGGGATACGCCGCGGCGAGCCGCTCGGAACGTTCTGCTTCGGACGGGTGGCCGGGTGCAGGTCGTCGCCGATCGTGATGACGATTGTCGTCTCGGTCGGCCCGTAGCTGTTGAAGAAGCGGCGACGCACCCCTGCTCCGTCGCCGACGAACTGTTCGACCAGCATCGGCGGGCACACGTCACCACCGACGATGACAGTCGCCAACTCGGGAAGCCGGTCCGCGTCGACGGTGCCGAGCGCGGCTGGCGCGGTGAGGATGTGGGTGACGCGTTCGCGTGCCAGCAGGTCCGTGAGTTCCGCGCCGCCTATCACGTCGGGCGGCGCGACCACCATCGCGGCGCCCGCGCTGAAGGCGTGGATCATCTCGAACATGGACGCGTCGAAGCTCGCCGACGACAACCGCAGCACCCGGGAGGCCGCGGTGGCGCCGAGCTCGGGGCGGGCCGTGGCGGTGAAGGCGGCCAGCCCGGTGTGGGTGACGACGACGCCCTTCGGCACGCCCGTCGATCCGGATGTGTAGATCACGTACGCCGCGTGGTCGGGACGCAACGCTGTCGTGCGCTCGGCGTCGGTCACCGGCTCTGCCGTGAACGGATCGGCGTGGCCGGGGGTCACCCAGTCGACTCCTGCGGGCAGTGCCGCCGTCCCGACCTCATCGGTGATACCCAGCCGCACACCGGAATCGGTGATCATGTGCGCGATTCGTTCGGCCGGGTAGGCGGGGTCGACGGGCACGTACGCGGCGCCGGTCTTGGCGACCGCCCACAGGGCGATGATCGACTCCACCGACCGCGGCAGGGCAACGGCGACCGCCTGTTCGGGCCCGGCTCCGCGGTCGATCAGCGCCCGCGCCAACCGATTCGACCGAGCGTCGAGGTCCGGGTACGACAGTTCGGCGTACGACGAGGCACCGCCGTCGTACACCACCGCGACGTCTCCGACACCGACACCGGCCGTCAGCAGGTCGGGCAGCAGCGCGGTGGCTGGCGCATCGGCTCCCGCGCGCACCGGCAGCGTCACCCGCTCGTCGGCGTCGAGGATCTCGATGTCCCCGACCGCGGCGTGCGGCGTCGTCAACGCGGAGTCGAGGATCCGAACGAAGCGGGCCGCGAGGGTTTCGATGGTGACGCGGTCGAACAGGTCGGTCGCGTAGGTGATGGCGGCGGGGAGCGCACCGTCGGCGTCCGCGCTCTCCGACACCGTGACCGCCAGGTCGAACTTCGCTGTCACGACATCGGATTCGAGCGGAGTGAGGGTCAGGCCCGGCAGTTCGAACGGCGTCGATCCGAAGTGCTCGAACGAGAGCATCACCTGGAACAGCGGGGTGAACGCGCTCGAGCGGACCGGTGCCAGGATCTCCACGAGCCGCTCGAACGGCAGGTCGGCGTTGGAGAAGGCCGCGAGGTCGGCGTCCCGCACCTCGGTCAGCACGTCCCGGAACGAGCGGCCCGGAGCGATGTCGGTCCGCAGCACGAGGGTGCCGACGAACATGCCGACGAGGTCGTCGAGGGCCCGCTCGCCGCGGCCCGCGATGGGGGTGCCGACCGCAATGTCGGTGCCGCCCGTCATTCGGCTCAGCAGCACCGCGAGGGCGGCGTGCACGACCATGAAGACCGTCACCCCGCGCTCGGCGGCGTGGTCCCGCAGCCGGGTCGCGAGGTCGGCACCGATGGTGAAGTGGACGCGGTCGCCGTGCCCGGTCCGGGTGTCCGGGCGCGGGCGGTCCGTCGGCAGGTCGATCACCTCGGGCAGCCCGGCCAGCACCCGTCGCCAGTGGGCAATCTGCCGGGACACCGTCGAGTCGGGGTCGTCCTCGGACCCGAGCACGTCCCGCTGCCACAGCGTGAAGTCGGCGTACTGCACGGGCAGCGGCGCAACGGCCGGGGCCGTGCCGTTCCGGCGGGCCTCGTAGGCGACGACGACGTCCCTGGCGAGCGGGCCCGCCGAGAATCCGTCGGTGGCGATGTGGTGCACCGACAGCAGCAGCACGTGGTCGTCGGCGGCGACGCGGAGCAGGCGCCCGCGGATCGGGACGTCGGCCGCGACGTCGAAGCCCGCGCCGAGGACGGCGACCACCGCCGCGGCCACGTCGGACTCCGCGACGTCCACCGGGTCGAGGTCGAGGCGCACCCGGTCGGCGGGCAACACCACCTGGTGCGGGCCGTCCGCGGCGTCGGGGTACACCGTGCGCAGCGACTCGTGCCGGGCCAGCACGTCGCGCACCGCCGCCTGGAGCGCGCCGGTGTCCAGCCCACCGGTCAGCCGGACCGCGAACGGGATGTTGTACGCGGCGGAGGTGGTGTCGAATCGGTTGAGGAACCACATTCGGGATTGCGCTGCCGACAACGGGATCCGGTCCGGGCGTGGCCCGGCGACGAGCGCAGGCCGGGACGGGGCGGCCGCCGCGGCCGCGGCGCGGGTGGCGAGGCCCGCGACGGTGGGTGCCTCGAACAGGTCGCGGACGCCAAGGGTGATGCCGAGGTCGGCGTTGATCCGGGCGACGACGCGGGTGGCGGACAGCGAGTTGCCGCCGATCGCGAAGAAGTCGTCGTCGGCGCCGACCCGGTCGGCGCCGAGCACCTCGGTGTAGGCGGCGGCCACCGCATGCTCGGACCCGGTGGACGGTTCTCGGTATTCGGCCGCACCGGAGCCGAACTCGGGTGCGGGCAGCGAACGCCGGTCGACCTTTCCTGCCGGTGTCATCGGGATCGACTCGAGCACGATCACCGCCGCGGGCACGAGTGCCCGGGGCAGGTGTCGTGCCGTGTCCGCCAGCACCTCCGCGACATCGACGTCTGCGCCGTCGACCGGGACCACGTATCCGACCAGTTGGTCACCGCGCGCGCCGTCCCGGTGCACGGTCGCCGCGGCGACCGCCACCCGCTCGTGCCGGGCAAGGGCGGCCTCGATCTCGCCGAGTTCGACCCGCAGTCCGCGCACCTTCACCTGCGCGTCGGCCCGTCCGATGTAGTCCAGCAGGCCGTCCCCGCCGAGCCGCACCAGGTCACCGGTGCGGTACATGCGGGAACCGTTGTCGCGGTGGGGGTTCGCAACGAACCGGTCGGCCGTCAGCGCGCTGCGGCGATGGTAGCCGCGAGCCAGCGCCGGACCCGACAGGTACAGCTCACCGACGACCCCCACCGGAACCGGGTGCAGTCGGGTGTCGAGGACCATCACCTCGACGCCCTGGATCGGCGGACCGATCGTGATCCGGTCACCCACCGCGAGCGGCTGGGTCAGCGTGACGATGATCGTGGTCTCGGTCGGCCCGTACCCGTTGAGGAACCGACGCCCCGGGGCGAACTGCTCCACCAGCGCCGGCGGGCACACGTCGCCGCCGACGCCGACCATCTCCAGGTCAGGAAGCCGGGCCGGGTCGACCGTGCTCAGGGCCGCGGGGGCGGTCAGCACGTGCGTGACCCGCTCCCGTGCCATCAGCTCGGTCAGTTCCTCGCCGCCGAGCACGGACGGCGGCGCAACCACCATGGTGGCGCCCGCATTGAACGCCTGCAGCATCTCGCTGAGTGATGCATCGAAGCTCGCCGACGACAACCGCAGCACCCGGGACGAGGCCGTCACCGCGATCTCCGGGCGAGCCTGCGCGGTGAACGAGGACAGGCCGGTGTGGGTGACCACGACACCCTTCGGCATGCCGGTCGAGCCGGACGTGTAGATCATGTAGGCCGCATGCTCGGGCAGCACCGGACCGCGGCGGTCCGCATCGGTCACCGCCGCGGCGGAGACGCCGTCGACGCGGGCCGCATCGAGGGTCAGCCACTGCACCCCGGCGGGCATCGCGGCGCGTCCGGCGGCGTCGGTGAGGCCGAGCGTCACCCCCGAATCGGCGATCATGTGCGCGATCCGGTCCTCCGGGTAGGCCGGGTCGACGGGCACGTACACCGCACCCGACTTCGCCACCGCCCACAGCGCCACGATCGACTCCATCGACCGCGGCAGCGCGACCGCCACCGGACGTTCCGGGCCTGCGCCGTGACCGATCAGCACCCGCGCCAACCGGTTCGACCACGCATCCAGTTCCGGGTAGGACAGCTCGGAGAACGACGCACCCCCGCCGTCGAACACCACCGCGACGTCCCCGGCCGCGATGCCTGCGGTGAGCAGGTCCGGCAGCAGCATCGTCGGCAGGGCAGGAGCGGGCAGCGACACCGCGGCACGCTCGTCGGCGCCGAGCATCTCGAGGTCGCCGACGGCGAGGCCCGGATCCGCGGCGACGGCCCGCACCAGCCGCGCGAAGCGGTCGGCGAAGGCGCGGATCGTGTCCTCGTCGAACAGTGCCGTCGAATAGGTGAACACGGCACCGAGCCCGAGCGGGGCACCGGACTCGTCGGTGCGGTCCCGGATCGTCAGCTGGAGGTCGACGGGCGACAGCGCGATGCCCGGGTCGACCGGCTCGATCCGCAGGCCGGGCAGCTCAAGGCTGCCGGGACGATGGTTCTGCAGCGCGAATCCGGCCTGGAACAGCGGATGCCGCGCGGTCGAGCGGATCGGGTCGAGCGCCTCGACGATCCTCTCGAACGGTACGTCCGCATTGGCGAACGCGGCTAGGTCCCGATCGCGAACCTCGGCGAGCAGGTCGGTGAACGAGCCGTCCGCGCGAACCTCGGTGCGCAGCACCAGGGTTCCGACGAACATGCCGATCACGTCGTCGAGGTCGGCGTGGCCGCGCCCCGCGACGG
>NZ_JBSGXD010000012.1:0-87161 GCF_053609225.1 Rhodococcus sp. NPDC054953
GCGCTGTAGGAGCCGTTGGAGAGGATGAAGGAGGTGTCCGGGCCGGGTGCGCCCTGGGTCGGCGGCCCGCCCGGCGTCGCGGCCTGCGGTGGGTAGCCGTTGGCGCTCCGGGAGCCGGACTCGAAGCCGGAGTACACGCCGCCCGCGTCGCAGTGCCAGATCTCGACAACCGCGTTGGCGATCCCGCCGCCGCTCGCGGGGGTGCAGGTGTCCGAATCCTGGATGCGCAGAACCACTTCGAACGTGGTCCCCGGCCGGTCCTCTCGGATGTCGTTGCGGATCGAGTCGACGTCGAACCAGTAGGGGCCCTGCGTTTCCTCCTTGCCTGCGACGCACTGCGGTGCGCGGGCGAGCAGGGCGACCGCGTCGTCCGAGGCGGAGCCCGCCGCGGTCGTCGGCGGGGGGTCGGACGACCCCCCGGTCGAGCAGGCGGCGATCAGCCCGGACAGCCCGACGGTGCCGCCGAGGGCGAGGGCCCGGCGCCTGCTCACCCGCGCGCGGCTGCTCTCGATGTCCTTGTTCACCCGTGACCCCGCTTCGTCCGACGTTGCTGCGACGTCCATTCTGATTCGTCGGGAAATCGCATCGGGCACCGGAGGGGTCGCGGCGTCAGCGGGGGGCCGGCGTCAGCGTGATGGACAGCTGGTTCTCGACGTTCTGCCGGAACTCGTCCTGGCACCGTTCGATCGCGGCGCTGTCGGTGCCCGCATCGCGGAGGCAGTCGACGAGGTCGCGGCCGCCGACCTTGTTGAAGATCCCGACCCCGACCACCACCAGCACGATCGAGACGATCACGGCCAGTGCCCCGAGGATGATGCCCGCCAGGGACATCCCGCCGTTGGTGGCGCGACGCTTCTTGAACTGCGAGCGCCCGACGAAGCCGAGGATGACGGCGAGGACACCGAGCACGATGCCGCCGATGATCGTCCAGACGCCGAGGACCGCGAGAACGCCGAGGATCAGCGCCGCGATCCCCGCGCCGTTGCTTGGGGACGGCTGCGGCTGGTACCCGCCCGGTGGGTAGCCGCCCGGCGGAACCTGTCCGCCCGGGTACGGCTGTCCCGGGTAGGGCTGCCCGTACTGCGGCGGCGGCCCCGGATACGGCTGCCCACCGGGGTACTGGGGCTGTCCGCCCGGGTAGGCGGCGCCGGAGCCGGGCGGTCCGTACTGCGGCGGTTGCCCCTCGGGTGTTCCGTCGGGATTCGGCGGCTGATTCGTCATGACTCTCCTCGGCTGGCGCGACGTCCGCACTAGCAGGTTAGCCCCGCCGACGCCGGGGCGGCGGTCACGACGGTCGTGTCAGAGCAGGTGGACGCTGGACTGCGCGCGGGCCAGCACGATCCCCGACGAGTCGACCGTCTCGGTGTCGATCAGCGCGAGGCGCCTGCCCGCGCGCACGACCTCGGCCCGCACCCGCACCGGACCGCCGTCAAGGGCGGGGGACCGGACGAAGTCGATCCGCAGGTCCAGGGCGCGGTAGTGCTGGCCGGGCGCGGTCAGCGTCTGCGCGGCGAGGCCGGTCATCAGATCCGACACCGCGATCAGGTTGCCGCCCTGCACGGTGCCCAGGTAGTTCGCCATCCACGGCCGCGGCGTGAACGTGCCGACGACGCGGCCCGGCCCGACCTCGGCCAGGTCGACGCCGAACAACCCGGCCAGCGGGCCACGGGCCACCGCGCCGGAGCCGATCGCGGTCACCACGTCGAGACCGGACCGGCCCGCGAACTCGGTGGGATCGGTGCCCGGCTCGGCGTCGGGGACGGGGAGCGGGGGGCCGCCGAACACGGTGTCGGCGTGGGTGGCGCCGCGGGTGACGACGACCGCCCGCGCGGTCAGTGCCGCGTACGACTGCCCGTCCGGCCCGGTCAGGTCGCCCGCGGCCAGTCCGATTCCGGTGTCGAGGTCGAGGTGCACGGCGTTGCCGCGGGCCACGATGTCGCCGCGGTCGGGCAGCGGCGCCGCCAGCGCGGCGGTGACCTGCGACAGCACGGTCTGCGTTCCGGCGGGCACGGACCGCCCGACGGCGCCGCCGGGGACCGCGTCGACGAGGATGCCGACGGAGCCGAGGATCGTCCGGCCGCGATGATCGTGGAACCGGGGTCCGACCTCCTGGGTGTGCTCGGTGCGGCCGGGTTCGACGGGGCCGGGGCGGGCGCCCATCATCGCCATCAGGCGGTCGACGCGAGGAGCATCGGTGGAGGTCATGGCACCGTTTCTACCATCCGGATCGGGCCGTCAGCCGCCGAGCCGGGTGTGCATCTCCCAGACCAGGATCTCGGCGGGCCGGTCGGCCGTCAGGCGGTGGCCGCCGGTCGAGGTGAACCGCACCGCGTCGCCCTCGGACAGCGGGCCTGCACCCTCGAGGTCCACCTCGCCCTCGGCGACGAACAGGTGCAGGTACGGCGCCTCGGGCAGGGTCAGGCTGTCGCCGGCCCGCATCCGCGCGACGTACAGGGCGGCACCCCGGTTGTTGATGGTGATCGCGGAATTGTCCCGATGCTTGCGCATCCCGGATGCCACCGGCACCAGGCCGCCCCGCATCAGTTCGTCCTCGATCTCAAGCTGCTCGTAGCCGGGGGCGACACCGGACTCGTCGGGCAGCACCCACATCTGGATGAACCGGACCGGGTCGGAGTGGTCGGGGCTCGGCGCCCCGGACAGGCGCCATCCGTCGTTCTTCTCCGAGTGCAGGATTCCGGTGCCCGCGCTCATCCGCTGTGCGAGCCCGGGGTAGATCACCCCGGAGTGCCCCATCGAGTCCTGATGCACGAGCGACCCGCGCAGTACCCAGGTGACGATTTCCATGTCCCGGTGGGGATGGGTGTCGAAGCCCTGTCCCGGGGAGACGATGTCGTCGTTGCTGACGAGCAGCACGCCGTGATGGGTGTTGTCGGGGTCGTAGTGCTGACCGAACGAGAAGGAGTGCTTCGAGTCCAGCCAGTCGATCCGCGTTGCCAGGCGCTCGCCGGCGCGATGGACGTCGATCTGCGGGGTGGGTGGTGCCGACATGCAGCCTCCTTCGTGAACTTCGGTCTTCAACATAGCGAGCGGCGCAGGAGTTCCCCTCATCCGTGATCGAGCCGATGCGTGAACGTTGCCGGTGAGCCGCATCGAATCTCGGTGCACGAGTGAGGCGCTCGGGCCTCTTCAGTCCAGCGTTTCGTGAGCGGCCGGGATCGACCCGAGCCTGCCTGCCTGGAAGTCCTCGAACGCCTGGATGACCTCCGCCTTGGTGTTCATCACGAACGGGCCGGCCATCGCGATGGGTTCGCGGATCGGCCGCCCGCCGAGGACGAAGACCTCGAGCGCCTCGGTGCGCGAGTCCTGGGTGTCGGCGGCCGCGATCGTGATCGTGCTTCCGCGGCGCCCGAACACGGTGAGTTGCCCGGTCCGGACCGGGCGACGTTCCGTACCGACCGTTCCGTCGCCAGCGAGAACATAAGCCAGCGCGTTGAATTCGGGATTCCATGGCAGGGTCACCGAGGCGCCGGGCGCGATTGTCGCGTGCAGCAACGTGATCGGCGTGTGGGTCGAGCCGGGGCCGTGGTGTCCGTCGAGTTCCCCGGCGATGACCCGGATCAGCGCACCGCCGTCCGGCGAGGACAGCAGCGCCACCCGGTTGCCGGTGATGTCCTGGTAGCGGGGTGCGGCCATCTTGTTGTCGCGGGGCAGGTTCACCCACAGCTGCACGCCGTGGAACAGGCCGCCGGTGACCACGAGCTGTTCGGGTGGGGTCTCGATGTGCAGGATGCCGCCGCCCGCGGTCATCCACTGGGTGTCGCCGCCGCCGATCGCGCCGCCGCCGCCGTTGGAGTCCCGGTGTTCGAGGGCGCCGTCGATCATGTAGGTGACGGTCTCGAAGCCGCGGTGTGGATGCCAGGGGGTGCCCTTGGCCTCGCCGGGCGCCGCCTCGTTCTCGCCCATCTGATCCATGTGCAGGAACGGGTCGAGGTGGGCCAGGTCGACGCCAGCGAAGGCGCGCCGGACCGGGAAGCCCTCGCCCTCGTAGCCGCGCGGGGCGGTGGTCACCGACAGCACCGGGCGGGCAAGGGCGTCGGGCGCTGCCGCGGAGACGCGGGGCAGCGCGAGGATGTTGTCGGCGGTCACGGCGGGCATGCTGCGCTCCTCGGATTAGTAGTTGATTATTCAACTAGCTCACCGTACTCAACGTGCGCCGCCCGGAACTATTCCCGCACCGTCACGGCAGCAGTACGAACTTGCCTCGCGGGTGCCGTCCGGTCAGCTCGCGGTGCGCACGGGCCGCGTCGGCGAGCGGAAACGTCGCTGCGATCGTCACCTCGAGCGATCCGCGACCGGCGAGTTCGACCAGCTCGGCGCGCGCCTCGCGCCGGATCCGGGCGCTGTCCGGGTCGCCGCCGCCGATCGCGCGGAAGCCGTCCCGCCCGGCCCGCTCGAACGCGACGATCGTGACTATCCGGCCGCGGTCGCCGACGAGGGCGAGCGACGCGTCGATCGCCTCGTCGGTGCCCGCGGTGTCGATCGCCGCATCGACCCCGTCCGGGGCCAGCGCCCGCACCCGGTCGAGGAGCCCGTCGCCGTACTCGACCGGGATCACCCCGAGCGCGCGCAGGTGGTCGTGGTTCGTCGCGCGAGCGGTGCCGATCACGGTGGCGCCACGGGCGAGCGCCAGCTGCGCGGTCGCGGCGCCGACGGCCCCGGAGGCGCCGTGCAGGAGGACGGTGTCACCCGTCGCGACCCGGGCGGTGGTCAGCGCGTCGACGGCCGTGGTTCCGCTGGACAGCAGGGCGGCCGCCTGCTCGAAGGACAGGCTCGGAGGCTTGGCGAGGGTGACGGATGCCGGCACCGTGAGGCACTCGGTGTAGGTGCGGGCGCCGGGGTTGACGATGACCTCATCGCCGACCGAGACCGGACCGGTCGGGCCGACCGCGTCCGCCCCGACGGCCGTCACCACGCCCGACGCCTCGATGCCCGGCCGGATCGGCAGCCGTGCGGGATCGGCGCCAAAAGCGCCGCTGTACGACTTGACGTCGAACGGGTTGACCCCGATCGCGCGCAGGCGTACCTGCACCTCGCCCGGTCCGGGAGCGGGCACCGGCTCGGTGATGACGGTGAGGACCTCGGGGTCGCCGTATGCGGCCGCCACCACGGACGCGGTCATGCCATGTTCGGTCATGTCCGGCCAACCCGGGGTCGGCACTAGCTATTCCCAAGCGCCGAAATTTGTACCTCATACAAATTTGGACCGAGTGTAAGTTCGGGCGTAGGCTGGTGCCGTGACCCAGGCATCGGGGCTGCGCGCCGCCAAGAAGCTCGACACCTGGCGCGCCCTGCGCGGCGCCGCCGTCGATCTCGTCACGGCCCGCGGTTTCGACGAGGTGAGCGTCGAGGAGATCGCCGCCGCCGCCCGCGTCTCCAAGAGCACGTTGTTCAACTATTTCGACTCCAAGGAAGCGCTGCTGCTCGATCCCGACCCCGAGGATCCGGCCCGCTGGCGGGCGTTGGCCGATGCGCGGCCCGCGGACGAGCCGGTGTGGCAGGCACTGTGCGAGATCCTCGTCGGGGTCACCTGTCGCGACGAAGCACGGCTGCTGCTGCGCAAGGCGATGATCGAGCAGTGCCAGGCGATGCTCGAGCCCGCGATCGCCGCCAGCGAACCGTTCCGCGGATTCGTCCGGGAATGGGTCGGCGGCCGGATCCCCGCCGACCCGATGCTCGTCGCATTCGTCGTGAACTCCGCGCTCGCGGTGATGCACACCGCGTACCGAGGCTGGCGACCCGACGAGGGTGCGCCCGCCTTCGAACGGATCCTGCGCGACGGGTTCGCCGTTCTCGGTCGCGGACTGCTCGACCTCCCGTCTGCGGGCCCGGTGTGACCGCCCTGCTGGAGCGGCTACAGGAGCTCGAGCCGCTCGTCGTCTACCTCGCCGTCGCTGCCTTCGTGTTCGTCGAGGACGCCCTGTTCATCGGGTTCGTCGTGCCCGGCGAGACGGCCGCGATCGTCGGTGGGGTGATCGCCAGCCAGGCCCGCGTCGACCTGTGGGCGATGATCGTCGTTGTCGTGGTGGCCGCACTGCTCGGTGACACCGTCGGCTTCGGGGTCGGCCGCCGGATCGGGCCCCGGATCCTGCGGCTGCCGTTCGTCGCGGGCGGCCGACTCGACGGGGCACGCGACCTGCTGCGCCGCCGTGGTGGTCCGGCCGTGTTCCTCGCCCGGTTCGTCGCGTTCCTCCGGACCGTGATGCCCCCGCTCGCCGGGATCAGCGGCATGCCCTACCGGCGGTTCCTTGCCTTCAACGCGGTCGCCGCGCTGATCTTCGGGGCGGGCAACGTCCTGCTCGGCTATCTTGCCGGGCACTCCTACGAGCGGGTCGAATCGGCGCTCGGCAGTGGCATGTGGCTGCTGGTCGCCGTCGCCGCGGCGGGGGCGCTCGGCTGGTGGGTGCGGCGCCGTTTCAAGCCCGGGTCCGGCGCGCACACACCGGAACCTGATCCCGTCTGAGAGCAATTCTCATGTGCGTGCCAATCCCTCCCCAGGGACCGCACGTACGGTCGGTTGCATGCCTGATGTCCTACCCGTCCTCCGCCGCCGGTGGCCCGTTCTCGCGTTGACCGCCGTCCTGCTGATCGTCGGGGCCGGGCTCGTCCTCGGATTGCGGCCCGCGGCGCCGCCGCCGCGCACGGTGGCGATCGTCAACGACGACCGCGGGGCGGACGCGATCGGGGAACGCGTGATCGACGCGCTCGAACGGTCCGAGGGATTCGCCTGGGAGGTCGTCGACGCCGACACGGCTGCCGACCGGACGTACCTTGCCGCGGTCACCATCCCGGAGGACTTCTCCGACGCCGTCACCTCGCTCGGAACCACGGCGCCGCGGCAGGCGGAGGTGACGGTCCGGCGCGGCAGCGCCGCCGACGACGAGACGCTGACCCGGCTGGCGGCCACCGTCACCGAGGTCACCTCCTCGGCAGGCATCCGGGACCTGCTGTCCGGGATGGCCTCGGCCCGGTCACAGGTGCAGCAGGCGCTGCTGCCCGCCCAGGTCCTGTCAACCGCGACCGCCGCCGCCGACACCCAGGCCAGGCAGATGTTGGACGGGGTGACCGCAATGCTGCCGTACCTGCAGACCGCGAACGACGGCGCGAACCAGCTCGTCGACGTCGCAGGGCAGGTATCGGGCATGGTCGAGCAGGCCAGGGGGCCCGCGGGTGAGCTGGCGACCCGGCTGACCGACCTCGGTGTCACGGTCGGGGATGTCACGACCGGCCTCGACCGCGCGCAGCGGGGACTCGACGAGGTGGCGGCGCGGGTGACGGCCGTCGACGGCGACGCCGCAGCGGCGCTGGAACGCACCGGCAGTGACCTGGCCGACCTCAGCCGGCAGCTGGGCGCGATCACCGGGCTGCTCGGCAGCGGGGTCGGACCCGACACCACCCTCGGCGACGCGGTCGGCGACGGCTTCGGGCAGCTGGAGTCGGTCTCGGCCCAGCTGTCCGGCGCGGGCCGCCAGCTGCAGGACGGGATCGGTCCGATCGCCGCGCAGGCCCCCGAACTGCTCGGTGGAACCACCGACCAGATCCTCGCCGGCATCGATCAGCTGAAGTCGGTGTCCGGGCAGCTGCGTGACCAGGTGGCGAAGGGGGTCGACGCGATCCCGGCCCGCAGCGGTGCTCAGCAGGACGCGATGTCCGATGCGATGGCCGCGCCGGTCGCGGTCGCGGTGACCGGCACCGCCGGGACCGACCCGATCGGCCCCCGGACCCTGATGATCCTGTTCGCCGGGACCACGGTGGCCCTGGCCGCGGCGCTGGCCTGGGTGGGGACACGCCGGACCGGTAACCCGGCCACACCGGCGGCGGCTGCGTCATAGTTGGGGCATGGCAACCTTGCGGGCGGTGGGCGTGGCGGTGTCGGCGGCGGCGGTGATCCTGGTCGCGGGCTGCGCCGCGGACACCTCGTCGGGTGGCGGATCCGAGTCCGCGCCTCCGGGAATCAGCACTCAGGGTGTCGGGAAGGTCAGCGCGGCCCCGGACACCGCGACCGTGGTGCTCGGCGTGCAGACGCAGGACGCCACCGCGGAGGCCGCGCTTGCCGCGAACGCGGAACGGGCAACGGCCCTGACGGATGCGTTGAAGAGTCGCGGAGTGGCGGCGGCGGACATCGCCACCAGCGGGCTGTCAGTGCAGCCGACCTATGCGCCCGCATCGTCGACGATCACCGGCTACCAGGTGACCAATCAGGTGACCGCCACCGTTCACGACATCGCCGGTGCGGGCGGCCTCATCGACGGGGCGGCCGCCGCGGCAGGGGACGCGGTGCGGGTGCAGCAGTTGACCTTCTCCATCGGCGACGACAGTGACCTGCGCGCCGAGGCCCGCGCCAGGGCCGTCGAGCAGGCGCGGGCGCAGGCCGGGCAGATCGCCGACGCGGCGGGCGTCGAGCTCGGTGACGTCCGGTCAATCAGCGAGGTCACCGCGGCGGCACCGCCGATGCCGGGCGTCATGATGGACCGGGCGCCATCCACCCCGATCGAGCCGGGCATGCAGGACCTGACCGTCACCGTGTCCGTGGTCTACGACATCGACTGACCGAGAGCCTTCACCGCTGCATACCCGGCCCGCGCGTAGGCGGCGTCCTCGTCGGGTTCGGCGCCGCTGACCCCGATCGCCCCGACCACGGTGCCCGCCAGCCGAATCGGCACCCCGCCGGGAAGGGTTGTCATCGGGTGCGCGGCCTGCGCCCCGATGAGCTCAAGCAACTCCGGGTGCGCGACCTTCAGCCCGGCGAGGTCGCCGGACGCCGCCCCCATCGCGGCCGCCGTTGCCGCCTTCGCGCGGGCCACCCCCGCCGTGAACCACGGCGCCCCGTCACTTCGCGCAGCGAGCACGTCATGACCACGGTCGTCGACGACGACCACGCTGACCCGCTTGTCCTGTTGCGCCGCAGCCGCGAACGCCGCGTCGACCGCGGCCCGGGCTCTCACCAGATTCAGCACGTTGTTCATCGGGCGACCGTACCCGGCGAGCCGGATCCCGTGGTGCGGGACCGGGACCGGGCGCCCGACCGTGACCGATCGAGCGCGCGGCGCCGGTGACCCGCTCGGTCCCACTGAGCGGGACCTGCTCGGAGTGCTCCACGTCACACCGCTTACGTTCGCGTCAGACCGACGGATTCGGTGTGTTCCCGCGTGCCTCGGCACTGCATGGGTGCGCGTCGGGAAGGAATGTGTATGTCACGCAAGCTCGTTGTCGCACTCGGACTGTCCGCCGCCCTGCTCGCCGGCTGCGGTGCTGCCGAGACGTCGTCGTCCGGGGTGGCCGATCCGAACGCCACCTTCCACTATGCGACGGTCTACGGGACCTCCTCGTTCGACCCGCACAAGACGAAGATCACCAGCGACGCGACCATGCTCAACCTGGTGTACGACCGCCTCGTTCACCGCGACACCGACGCCAATCCCATTCCAGGCCTGGCGGAGTCGTGGCAGTTCGGTGACGGAACGCTGACGCTGCTGCTGCGTGACGGGGTGACCTTCGCCGACGGCACCCCGTTTGACTCCGCCGTCGTCAAGGCGAACCTGGAACGGGCGATGGAGCCGGACTCGGTGACCGCCTCGATGCTCACCGTGGTTACCGGGGTGCAGACCCCGGACCCGCGTACCGCGGTCCTCACCCTGAACGGTCCGGGAGCCCAGCTGGTGCTGACGCTCTCCGATCTGCCGGGAATGATGGTCAACCCCAACGCCTTCGGTACGCCGGAGAAGGACGCTGCGCTCGCCCTGTCGCCGGCCGGAACCGGCAGGTACACGGTCGCAGCATCTCGCCCCGGCGCCGAATACGAGTTCGCGGCCAGGGACGGCTACTGGGATCCCGAGGCGGTCACCTCGACCCGGTTTGTGTGGACCGTGATGACCGACCCACAGACCCGACTGAACGGGGTCGCCTCCGGGGAAGTCTCCGCCGCCATCACCACGCCGCTGACCATCGACGCGGCCGAGCAGCAGGGTCTCACCGTCGAGGCGCCGATCCGGATGGATCACATGGCGATCAACTTCAACCGCACCAGGGGCGAATTCACGAAGCTCGAGGTGCGGCAGGCGCTCGCATACGCGATCGACCGGCAGGCCATCGCCGACACCGCGATGGAGGGTCACGCCGAGGCCGCGACACAGAACTTCCCGAAGCAGTATTTCGCGCACGACGCCGCACTCGACGACACCTACCGGTACGACCCGGAGAGGGCCCGGCAGTTGCTGGCCCAGGCCGGACTGCCGAATGGCTTCAGCTTCACCGCGATTCTGCTGAACCTCCCCGAGAATCAGCTCGTCGCCCAGATCGTGCAGCAGCAGCTCGCCGAGATCGGCATCGACATGCAGTTGCGCCCGCTGCCGCCTGCGGACGCGTCGCCGACCTTCAATCGCGGTGACGCCGACGCGATCGTCACCACCTTCACCGGCCGGGCCGATCCGTCGATCCTGCTGACCTCGCTGTACGGGGCCGCGTCGCCGCAGAACCCGTCGCGCGGCAACGCGCCCGGCTTCCAGGAGGCGCTCGACGCCGCGAATTCGGAACCCGATCTCGCCGTCCGCGGCGAGAAGCTCGGCGCGGTGTCGACGATCGTCAGCGACAACGCGCTCGCGCTGCCGCTGGTGTTCTTCGCGCTCGGCTCGACCCTCGACGATCGGGTCGTCGGATACCAGCCGAACCTGCTCGTCGACGAATGGCGTGGCGTCGGTCTCGCCGCCGAATAGCCGCCCAGTCCAGCCTCATTCGGTCCGATCAAAAGGATGCCTGTGTTCCCACGTAGATTGACGGCCGCGATCGCGGTGTCCACCGCCCTCGTCGCCGGGTGCGGTTCCACCGACTCCGGCGGTGCGTCCGCCGCGGACGTCGACCCGACCGCGACGCTGCGGTACGCCACCACCTACGGCGCGTCCTCCTTCGACCCGCACAAGACGAAGATCACCAGCGACTCGACGATGCTGAACCTGGTCTACGACCGACTCGTGCACCGCGACGTCGACGGCAACCCCGTACCGGGACTTGCGGAGTCGTGGGAATTCGCCGCGGACGGATCCGCGCTGACCCTGCACCTGCGCGAGGGCGTCACCTTCTCCGACGGTGCCGCCGTCGACGCCGCCGCGGTGAAGGCCAACCTGGAGCGGGCACTGGCCCCGGATTCGATCACTTCCTCGATGCTGGCGGGTGTCGCAGGTGTGGACGCCCCGGATCCCGGCACCGTGGTGCTGCGGCTCGCAGGCCCCGGCGCGCAGCTGGTCCTTACCCTCTCCGACCTGCCCGGGATGATGGTGAGCCCGAATGCCTTCGGCACCCCCGAGAAGGACGCGGCCCTCGTGCTCGCGCCGGTCGGGGCGGGCCGGTACACGGTGGTGAACGCGCAGCCGGGCGCCGAATATCAGTACGCGGCGCGGCCGGGCTACTGGGATCCGGACGCGGTGCGGGCCGACGGCTTCCAGTGGACGGTGATGACCGATCCCCAGACCCGGGTCGGCGGCGTTGCATCCGGTCAGCTCGACGCGGGCATCGCGACCCCCCAGTCCATCGACTCGGCGACCGCACAGGGCCTCGAGGCGCAGGTGCAGACCAGCCTGAACAACTACGTGCTCAACCTGAACCGGACGCGCAGCGAGTTCGGGAAGATCGAGGTGCGGCGGGCGCTCGCGCACGCGGTGGACCGCGAGTCGATCGTCGCGTCCGCGCTGGAGGGGCACGGTGAGGCGGCCAGCCAGAACTTCCCGACCGGCTACTTCGCACACGACGACGCGCTCGACGGCCAGTACCCGTTCGATCAGGCGACGGCAAAGAGTCTGCTCGCCGACGCCGGTGTGCCGGAAGGCTTCACGTTCGTCGCCGGGGTGTCGAACCTGCCGGAGAACACCATGATCGGGCAGATCATGAAGGAGCAGCTGGCGCAGGTCGGCATCACCATGGAGATCCGGTCGATGACGCCGACCGACCTGAACCCGGCGTTCAACCGCGGGGAGCTGGACGCGATTCTCACCACCCTGGTGGGTCGGGCCGACCCGTCGCTGCTGCTGACCTCCTTCTACGGCCAGAACTCCGCCCAGAATCCGTCCCACGACGCGATCCCCGGGTTCCAGGAGGCGATGGACGCCGCGAACCGGGCGACCGACCCCGGGCAGCGCGCCGCGCTGCTCGGAGACGTGAGCGAGGTGCTGATGGGCGAGGCCGCGATGCTGCCGATCGCCTTCGCGCAGCTCGGTGCGATCACCTCGGATCAGGTCGTCGGCTACGAACCCAACCGGGTCGTCGACGAGTGGCGCGGTGTCGGCGTGGCGGCCAACTGACGTCACGTGTCGTGCGTCACACTCGGGGCGCTACGGGAGTCTTAGCAGCGGGTGAAATGGGAGGGAACATGTCTCGCAAGATGATCGTCGCGGTCGGGTTGACCGCCGCGCTGCTCGCAGGCTGCGCGGGGACCGCCACCGACGGGGCCTCCGACAGCTCGTCGATGGCCACCGATCCGACCGCCACCTTCCGCTACGCGACCACGTACGGCACGTCGTCGTTCGACCCGCACAAGACGAAGGTCGCGCAGGACAACATCCTGCTCGCGCAGGTCTATGACCGTCTCGTCCAGCGTGATCCGGACGCGAACGCGATTCCGGGGCTCGCGACGTCGTGGGAGTTCGCGCCGGACGGGTCCACCCTGACGCTGCACCTGCGTGAGGGGGTCGTCTTCCAGGACGGGACCCCGTTCGACGCGGCAGCGGTCAAGGCGAACCTGCTGCGGGCGAAGGAGCCGGACTCGATCACCACGACGATGTTGGCGCCCGTCGACCGGATCGACACCCCCGACCCGCGCACCGTGGTGCTCGGCCTGAACGGCCCCGGCGCCCAGTTGGTGCTGACCCTGTCCGACCTGCCGGGGATGATGGTCAGCCCCAACGCCTTCGGGACCCCGGAAAAGGATGCCGCGCTGGTCCTCGACCCGGTCGGCGCCGGCCGGTATACGGTGGCCCGCTCCACACCGGGAGCGGAGTACGAATTCGCGTCCTGGGACGGGTACTGGGACGCGGAGTCGGTCGGGGCGAACCGGTTCCAGTGGACCGTCATGGCCGATCCGCAGACCAGGTTGGGCGCGGTTGCCTCGGACCAGATGGACGCCGCGATCGCGACCCCCCTCATCATCGAACCGGCGCGGTCGCAGGGGCTCGACGTGGAGGTGCAGACCAGCCTCAACCACTACGCGCTCAACCTCAACCGGACCCGCAGCGAGTTCGGCACGGTGGAGGTCCGGCAGGCCGTGACCCGGGCCATCGACCGTGAGGTGCTCGCCGCGACCGCGCTCGAGGGTCACGGCGAGGCGGCATCGCAGAACTTCCCGTCCGGCTATTTCGCGTACAACCCCGACCTCGCCGACCGATTCGCGTACTCCGAGGCGGAGGCGAAGGACCTGCTCGCCAGGGCCGGGGTGCCGAACGGATTCACCTTCACCGCCGGGGTGATGAACCTGCCGGAGAACCAGCTGATCGCGCAGATCGTGCAGGAGCAGCTCGAGAAGGTCGGCATCCGAATGGAGATCCGCACCATGACGCCGCAGGAGATGTCGCCGGTGTTCAACCGGGGCGAACTCGACGCCGTGCTGACCACCGTCGTCGGGCGCGCGGACCCGTCCCTGCTGCTGAGCACCTACTACGGGGCGACGTCGCCGCAGAACCCGTCCGCGGACGCCTTGCCGGGCTTCCAGGAGGCGCTCGACGCGGCGAACCGGGAGTCGGATCCGGTGCGGCGGGGTGAGCTGCTCGCGACGGCGTCCGCGGCCGCGATGGACCAGGCGCCGATGGTGCCGCTGGCGTTCTCAGATATCGGGGGCATCGTGACCGACCGTGTCGTCGGCTACCAGCCGTACCGGGCGATGGACGAATGGGGCGGCGTCGGTATCGCCGCCGCGGACTAGCAGGAGGAACACACACAGTGCTACGTCTGATCGGGAGCCGGCTGCTCGCCGTCGTCCCGCTGCTCCTGATCGCGACCGCGATCACCTTCAGCCTCGTCTTCCTCATCCCTGGCGACCCGGCGCACCGGATCGCAGGCGAGTCGGCGACGCCGGAACAGGTCGAGATGGTCCGGCAGGAACTGGGTCTCGACCAACCGGTCGTGGTGCAGTACGTGAACTTCCTGACCGGCCTCGTGCAGGGCGACCTCGGCACCAGCTTCACCTACAAGGCGCCGGTGCTGGATATGATCGTCGACCGGATCCCGGTGACGCTGTCGTTGGCGGTGGTCTCGGTGATCGTCGCCCTGCTCATCGGTATCCCGGCGGGCATCGTCGGCGGCAGCAGGCCGGGCAGCTGGCAGGATCGGGTCGCCGGTGTCGGGTCAACCCTCGGTGTCGCGACACCCAACTTCGTTCTCGCGCTGCTGCTGGTGCTGCTCTTCGCGATGAATCTGAAGGTGTTGCCCGCCACCGGATACACGCCCCTGGCGAAGGGGCTGTGGCCGTGGCTCTCGCACCTGCTGCTGCCCGCGATCGCGCTCGGCGTCGCCGCGGCAGCGGAGATCGCCAGGCAGCTGCGGAGTTCGATGATCGACGTGATGCAGCAGGACTACATCCGCACCGCGACGGCGAAGGGCCTGTCGCGGCGCACCGTCCTGGTCAAACACGCGTTGAAGAACGCCTTCATCCCCACGGCCACCGTCCTCGGCATGCAGATCGCGTTCCTGCTCGGCGGTACCGCCGTCATCGAATCGGTGTTCGGGCTCAAGGGTCTCGGCGATCTCGCGATCCAGGCGGTGCTGTCCGGTGACCTGCCGACGATTCAGGGCGTGGTCATCTTCGGAGTGCTCGCCACCGTGGTGATGAGCCTGCTGGTGGACATCTCGTACGGCTACCTCAACCCGAAGACTAGGAGGGCCGCATGACCGCACTGGATGCGACCAATTCGGTCACCGACGGATCCGTTGCCGATGTCGTGGAGTCGCCGCGCCGCCGGTTCTTCCGCAGGCTCCGCGGTCGACGGGCAGCGGTGCTGTCGGCGGCCTTCCTGATCGCGATCACCGTCATCGGGCTGCTGGCGCCGCTGATCGCCCCGCACGACCCCCTCGCGCAGGAACTGACCGCCCGCCGACTGCCCCCGCTGAGCGATGGCTACCTGCTGGGCACCGACAACCTCGGACGGGACACGTTGTCCCGGTTGATGTACGGGATGCGGGTCGCGGTGTCCGCCGCCGCGATCTCGGTGTCCGTCGGGTTGGTGCTCGGGGTGGTCCCCGCGCTGATCGCCGGCTTCCTCGGCAAGCGGTGGGACGCGGTGATCTCGCGTGTCGCGGACGCCTTCCTCAGCTTCCCGCCGCTGCTGCTCGCGATGGCCATCGTCGGTGTGATGGGACCGAACCTGACCAACGCCATGATCGCGATCGGCATCGTGTTCGCGCCCCGCTTCTACCGGGTGGTGCGCGGCGCGGTGATCTCGGTGCGCGAGGACACCTTCATCGAGGCGTCTCGGAGCATCGGGACCCCGACCGGACGGATCATCCGCACCCACGTCCTCCCGCACATCTTCTCCCCGCTGATCGTCCAGGTCAGTCTCGCCTGCGGGTTCGCGATGCTCGCGGAGTCGTCGCTGAGCTTCCTCGGCCTCGGTGTGCAGCCACCCGACCCGAGTTGGGGGCGGATGCTCGCCGAGGGGCGCGAGGCGTGGAACTACACGCCGTGGCCGGTGCTGATTCCGGCGGTCGCGATCATCCTCGCGGTGCTGGCCTGCAACACCCTCGGCGACGGCATCCGGGATTCCGTCGGACGCGAGAACAGGAGTGAGCGATGAGCGAGACGTTGCTGACCGTCGAGGGACTCGGCGTCGAGTTCCTCACCCACGGCGGATGGACCCCGGTGCTGCAGGACGTCACCTTCGACGTCCGGGCGGGTGACCTCGTCGGGCTGGTCGGGGAGTCGGGGTCCGGCAAGAGCGTCACCTGCTCGTCGGTGCTGCGGCTGCTGCCGCAACGCCAGTCGCGGGTGACCGCCGGAAGCATTCGCTTCCAGGGCCGCGACCTGTTGGCCGCGTCCGAACGGGAACTGGGCGCGGTGCGCGGTAACGACATCGCGATGATCTTCCAGGAGCCGATGACGAGCCTGAACCCGGTGTTCACCGTCGGTGACCAGATCGCCGAGGTGGTCCGCAGGCACCGCGGCGTCGGCCGCAAGGCGGCGCTCGCCAGGGCTGTCGAGGTGCTCGACCTGGTCGGCATTCCGAATGCCGCGCGGCGGGTCACGGAGTACCCGCACGAGTTCTCCGGCGGCATGCGGCAGCGGGTGATGATCGCGATGGCGCTCGCCTGTGAGCCCAAGCTGCTGATCGCCGACGAACCGACCACCGCGTTGGACGTCACGATTCAGGCGCAGGTTCTCGACCTGATCCGGGACATGGCAACACAATTCGACATGGGTGTGCTGTTCGTGACCCACGACCTCGGGGTGGTCGCGGACCTGTGCACCGAGGTGGTGGTGATGTATGCGGGTCAGGTCGTTGAGCGGGCCCGCACCGGTGACCTGTACGACACCCCCCGACACCCGTACACGGAGGGGCTGCTCAAGTCGGTGCCGTCGATCGACGGCCGGGTCGACCTGCACACCATCCCCGGCTCCCCGCCGGTCCCCGGCTCAATCCCGACGGGCTGCCGCTTCGCGCCGCGCTGCGGGTACCGGGAACCGGTGTGCGACACCACCGTCGGGTTGGGGGGCCTCGGCGGCGAGCGCCTCGCGCGGTGTGCGCGGGTCGAGGAACTCACCCTGGAGGGATGCTCATGACGGTCGACGTGCAGGCCCGGACCGAGGCGCCGCTGCTCGCCGTGCGCGGACTGAACGTGGAGTTTGGTAGCGGGGAAGCGCTGTTCGGTCGCAGACGGACCGTTCGGGCGGTCAACGACGTCAGCTTCGACATCCGTTCGGGTGAGACCTTTGCGTTGGTCGGCGAGTCGGGGTCGGGGAAGTCGACCACCGCGCGGGGAATTCTCCGGCTCGTCGACGTCGCATCCGGGACCGTCACCCTCGACGGCGTCGACGTGACCGCCCTGTCCCGCACCGAGCTTCGGTCCGCGCGCCGCGACATGCAGATGGTGTTCCAGGACCCGTACTCGTCGTTGGATTCGGCGCGCACCGTCGGCGATGCGATCGCCGAACCCCTCGAGGTGCACACCGATCTCGACGCGGAGGCCCGCCGGCGCAAGGTCGGGGACCTGCTCGAGCAGGTCGGGCTCCGGCGGGAGCACGCCCAGCGGTATCCGTACGAATTCTCCGGCGGGCAGCGTCAGCGCATCGCGATCGCCCGCGCGATCGCCGTCGAACCGAAGCTGATCATCGCGGACGAGGCCGTCAGCGCGCTCGACGTGTCCACCCAGAACCAGGTGATTGCGCTGCTCGAACGACTCTCGCGGGAGCTGGGCATCGCGTACCTATTCATCGCCCACGACCTCGCGGTGGTCCGGCACATCGCGCAGACCACCGCGGTGATGTACCTGGGCCGGATCGTGGAGTGGGGGCCGTCGGATCGCTTGTTCAGCGCGCCCGCGCACCCGTACACCAAGGCGCTGCTGTCGGCGGTCCCGGTCCCGAACCCGCGACGGCAGCGCGAACGGGAACGGATCCGGCTGTCCGGCGAGCTGCCCGACCCGGCCAACCCGCCCCCGGGCTGCGCGTTCAGCACCCGCTGCCCGGTGGCGGTCGAGCGCTGCCGGACCGAGGTCCCGGTGGTGACCGAGGTGGTCGGGGGTGGGCAGGTGGCCTGCCACCTGGCGTAGTCGCCGCGCGCCGGGCGTCGGGCGCATATCGTGGGCGAGGTGACGCGCACAGAGGGATCGTTCACCGGCAATCACGGCACCCGGATCACCTACGACACCTGGACCCCGGACGGGGATCCGGTCGCGATCCTGGTGCTGGCCCACGGGTTCGGCGAGCACGCCCGCCGCTACGACCATGTCGTGCGGCGGCTCACCGACCTCGGCCTGGTGGTGTACGCGCCCGACCACCGCGGGCACGGACGATCCGGCGGTAAGCGCGTCGAGCTCCGGGAGTGGCGCGATTTCACCGACGACCTGCACCGGGTGTTCGCCATCGCCCGCGCCGCGCATCCCGGGCTGCCGGTGTACCTGCTCGGTCACAGCATGGGCGGGGCGATCGCCCTCGACTACGCACTCGACCACCAGGCGGACCTGGCCGGGCTGATCCTGTCCGGCCCCGCCGTCGACGTGGCCTCGGAAACTCCCGGCGTCGTGGTCGCGTTCGGCAAGATGCTCGGCCGGTATCTGCCGGGGTTGCCGGTGGAGACGCTCGACGCGAACCGGGTCTCCCGCGATCCGAAGGTCGTCGCCGCATACAACGCGGACCCGCTGGTGCACCACGGCAAGGTGCCAGCCGGCATTGCGCGCGGGTTGATCGTCAACGCCGAGTCGCTGCCCGCGCGACTGCCCGCGCTGACGGTGCCGTTGCTGCTGATGCACGGCGAGCAGGACGGGCTCGTGAACGTGAACGGCAGCCGGATGATCGCGTCCACCGCCGGGTCGACGGATCTGACATACCGGGAGTACCCGGGCCTGTACCACGAGGTGTTCAACGAACCGGAGCGCGAGCAGGTGCTCGGCGACGTGGTCGAGTGGCTCGCGGCGCATCTGACCGACTCGACGCGCACGGAACGCTCCTGATGTCGGAGCTGACTCATCGGACCCTGCCGGTGAACGGCATCGACCTGCACGTCGCCGAGCAGGGGCAGGGGATGCCGGTGGTGCTGTGCCACGGCTTCCCCGGCCTGTGGTTCACCTGGCGGCACCAGATCGAGGCGCTGTCCCGGGCCGGGTACCGGGTGATCGCCCCCGACATGCGCGGCTACGGGCGCAGCAGCGCGCCCGGCGACGCCGCCGCCTACGACCGTCCGCACACGGTCGGCGACCTCGTCGGGCTGCTCGACGCCCTCGACCTCGAGCAGGCGGTGTTCGCCGGGCACGACTTCGGCGCCCACCTGGTGTGGGACCTGCCCGCCTGGGCGCCCGGGCGGGTGCGGGCGCTGATGCAGCTCAGCGTTCCGCGGACGCCTCGGCTTCCGGTGCAGCCCACCGTCGGGTTCCGGTACCTGGCGTCCCAGCATTTCGCGCACGTGCACTACTTCCAGGAGGTCGGCGTCGCGGACGCCGAACTGAACGGTCGGCCGCGGGAGTTCCTCGCGAAGATCCTGCACGCGCTGTCCGGGGCGAACCGGTACCTGGACTGCTGGGAGTTCCCGTCCGAGGGCAACGGCTACCTCGACGTCCTCCCCGCCCCACCGTCGCTGCCGTGGCCGTGGCTCGATGAGTCCGAATTCGACTACTATGTCGAGGAATTCACCCGAACCGGGTTCACCGGAGGATTGAACTGGTACCGCGCGGAGGATGCGGTGTGGGCGCAGAACGAGACCCGCCACGACCTCCCGATCGAGGTGCCGACCGTCTTCGTCGCCGGCGCGAAGGACCCCGTCCTGGAAATGATGGGACGGGACCCGTTCGCCACCATGCAGACCCTCGTCCCCGGGCTGGTCGGAACCCACGTCGTCGACGGGGCGGGCCACTTCGTCCAGATGGAGAAGCCCGACGAGGTCAACGCGATCTGGCTCGACTTCCTCGCCGGCCTCGACGCCTGACCGCCGCCCGGCCTGACCGCCGCCCGGCCTGACCGCCGCCCGGCCTGACCGCCGCCCGGCCTGACCGCCGCCCGGCCTGACCGAATGTGGGATTCAGTCAGACTGACCGAATCCCACATTCGGTCGGAGGGGGCGGCGGGGGCGGCGGGCTCGGCGGGGGCGGGGGTTACGTGATCGTGGCCAGCGAGGCGAGGGTGGCGGAGCAGGCGTCCGCGACCTCGGCGCCCTTTTTGTCGAAGTGGGCGGTGAAGAAGTCGGCGTGGTCGGTGTGCTCGTGGAAGTGGTGCGGGGTGAGCACCGCGGAGAACACCGGCACGTTGGTGTCGAGTTGCACCCGCATCAGGCCGTCGATCACGGCGGACGCGACGAAGTCGTGCCGGTAGATGCCGCCGTCGACGACGAGTCCCGCGGCGACGACGGCGTCGACGCGTCCAGTGCTGGCCAACCTCTTGGCGTGCAGCGGAATCTCGAACGCGCCGGGCGTCTCGAAGAACTCGATATCGGTGGGGTCGTGTCCGAGCTCGCGCCAGCGGGCGGCGAATGCATCCCGCGCGTGGTCGACGATGGACCGGTGCCAGGTGGCCTGAACGAAGGCGATGGTCATGCGCCGATGCTAGTCCCGGACGCCCGAACCGCCGCCGAGCGGACGTGCCGACCCGACCTAACCTACGGTACCGTAGGTTTTATGACGAAGCCGAACGTGACCCTCGAGAACTCCGACGTCGTGTACGACTTCTACCTCGCGCACCGGCAGAACCGGCTGCTCGCGAAGGCGGCGTACGCGACGCTGGCCGCGAAGTTTCGCCCACGGGTGCGGTTCGCGGAGGGTGCCCGCGAGACGATCGCGGCGCTGGTCCGGGACGGTGTCAGCGTGGTGTTGTCGGTGAACCACCTGTCCGAGTCGGATCCGTACACGGTGGCGGGGGCGGCCTGGCGCAGCCCGCTGCGGTCGGTGATCGGCCGGACCAGGGTGCTGGCCAAGGACGAATTGTTCGCCGACCGGGCGCTGCGCGACCGGATCGACCTGATGGGCTCGATCCCGGTGTTCCGGGGCCGCAACCACGGCATGCGGGCGGTCAACGCCGCGGGCCAGCGGATGATGGACGTGTGCGCCGAGCGCATGCGCCGCGGCGACAGCCTGGCGATCTTCCCGGAGGGCACCTGCAACGAGGGCGACCCGAGGCGGCTGCAGGCCGTCGGCAGCGGCGTCGGGCACATCACCAGCCGGGCGATCCGGCTTGGGGTCACGCCCGCGCTCCTGCACATGGGCATCAGCTACGGCGGGTCCGGTGGCCCGGCCACCCGCGGCGCGAGCGTCTACTTCGGCACCCCGATCACCGAGCTTCCCGACAAGCCCGCGGCGATCGCCCGACTCGTCCGTGATCGCCTGCAGGAGGCCGTCGACGGCGCGGTCGCCCGCTACTGAGTCGTCGGTAGACTGTCGTCGACCCGTCTGGAGGACGAAAATGCAGCAAGTGGATGTGAACGCGCTGGCGGAGGAGCTCGCCGCAGGCGCCGCGCTGATCGACGTGCGCGAGGCCGACGAGTACGCGCGGGCGCGGGTCCCCGGCGCGGTGCTCGTCCCGCTCAGCGAGTTCACGGCCCGTCTGGACGAGATCCCAGCCGCGGACCCGGTGTACGTGATCTGTGCGATGGGTGGCCGGAGCGCGCAGGCGGCGCAGTATCTGGGCGCGACGGGTATCAACGCCGTCAACGTCGCGGGTGGCACCGAGGCGTGGATCGCGTCGGGACGTCCGGTCGAGAGCGGCTCCTGAGCGGTCGGTGACGTGACCGACGGTCAGCGCCACAACCGGTCGTAGGCCTCGATCTCGGCGGCGCGCGCGGCCCGACGCTTGTCGTTGTCGAGGTCCATCGGCAGGCCGTTTTTCTGCAGCCGCCGTGCCCGGTTCTGGTGGATGTAGACCACCGAGTAGAAGACCGCGAGCGACATGCCGAGCAGCACCATCGAGGCGCGCAGCCACAGCGGCCCCGGGAAGAGCAGGAACATCGCGTACAGCGGGAGGAACGGAACCTGCTGCCGCAGCAGGTGACGCACCACGTAGCGGTCGCCGGTGAGGTCATTGCGTACCCAGTCGTTCATCGAGGCGGGAAGCTTCGCGCCGAACGCATACGCGATCCACTGCAGCGGGTTGGGTGTGGTGGTGCCCATCATGCCTGTGCTCACTTCTCCAGTGCCCCGGCAGCCAGCGCCGCCGTGTTGATGCCGGTGAGGACTCGGTGCAGTTCCTCAAGTTGGGGTAGCCCGACGCCGAGGGCGGCGACCACGGCAGGGGGGATCCGCTCCGCATCGGCGCGCAGCGCGCGACCGGCGTCGGTCAGGTCGACGACGAGCGCGCGTTCGTCCTCCGCGCTGCGGGTGCGGGTGATCAACCCGGACGCCTCGAGGCGCTTAAGAAGCGGCGATAGCGTCGCCGAATCCAGTTGCAGCGCAGCGCCGATCGACTTCACGGACATCGGCGCGTCGCCCCACAGCGCGAGCATCACGAGATACTGCGGGTGGGTGAGGCCCATCGGCTCGAGCAGTGGCCGGTACACCGACAGCACGGCGCGGTTTGCCACGGCCAGCGCGAAGCAGACCTGGCGGTCGAGGGCGAGGGGGTCGTCGGCCGTCACAATCCGAAGCGTACACGATTAAGTAGCGCACAATCTAATACCCCGCGCGATGCGTTGAATGGGGGTTCATGTGCGAGATTGCGCCGCCAGATGCCGAATGAACCCCCGTTCAATGCTTCGGAGGGCGGGTCAGAGGAGGCGTGCGACCGGCGTCGTCGGGTCGAGGTGGACGCCGAGGCGCTGCAGGTTGCCGTCGAGGACCTGCCAGATGGACGCGGTGAGGAAGGCGGCGAGCTGGTCGGCGTCCACCGCGGGGTCGGCGTTGGACAGCCAGCGGTTGACGCTGACGTCGACCAGCCCGGTCAGGCCGAACGCGAGGGTCTCGGACAGGGCGGTGTCGGCGTCCGCGGACCGGAGCATCGACTCGAGGAGCCGGGATAGTTGCAGCGCGATCGCCGTCTTGGTACCGGTGACCGCGCGCGAGCCGGTGGTGCGCCTGCTCGGTGAGCCGGTGCCGAGGAACTGGTGCAGCCGCGGCGATCCGACGATCCAGCGCAGATAGTTGTCCACCGCGCCGGCGATGGCCTCCTCGATGGTGCCCTCGGGGGCGAAGGTCGGCGTGACGTGCGTCATCAGCCGGTCCAGGATCCGGGCCCGCAGCTGTTCGTCGAGGTCGCCGCGGTCCTTGAAGATCCGGTACACCACCGACCTGGGCAGGTTGGCCCGCGCGGCGATCTGCGCGACCCCGATGTCCGGCCCGTCCTCGGCGATCGCCTCGATCGCGGCCTCGAGGATGAGGTCGCGTCGCTCGGCCTTGTGTCCGTCCCAGCGGGTGGACCGGCCGTCTCCGGGGGCGGTGGCGTCGGTGGTCGTCGGCATCGCCGCAACCATACCCACGGAAACGATTGACTGGACACCGTGTCTCACCTACCTTGTGCTGGACAGCGTGTCACACACAACTTCCGCCTCCAGGAGTGCAGATGAGTAACCGGGTGTTCGTCGTCGGGGTCGGGATGACGAAGTTCGAGAAGCCGGGGGCCCGCGAGTGGGACTACCCGGACATGGCCCGCGAGGCCGGAACCAAGGCGCTCGAGGATGCGGGCATCGACTACCGCCTGATCGAGCAGGCGTACGCCGGCTACGTGTACGGCGAGTCCACCTCCGGTCAGCGCGCGATCTACGAGCTGGGCCTGACCGGTCTCCCGATCGTCAACGTCAACAACAACTGCTCCACCGGCTCGGCGGCCCTGTTCCTCGCCGCTCAGGCGATCCGCGGCGGGCTCGCCGACGCGACACTGGCGCTCGGCTTCGAGAAGATGCAGTCGGGTTCGCTGGGCACCACCTACGACGACCGCGAGCAGCCCATGATGCGGCACCTGCTCGCCCTCGCCGAACTCCAGGAGTTCGCGATGCCGCCCGCCCCGTACATGTTCGGTGCGGCGGGCAAGGAACACATGGAGCGCTACGGCACCACAGCCGAGCAGTTCGCCAAGATCGGTGTCAAGAACCACAAGCACTCGACGAACAACCCGTACGCCCAGTTCCAGCAGGAATACACGCTCGACGAGATCCTCGCGTCGAAGCCGATCTACGGGCCGCTGACCAAGCTGCAATGCTCCCCGACGTCCGACGGGTCCGGCGCGGTGATTCTCGCCAGCGAGCGGTTCGTCGATCAGCACGGCCTCGCCGACCGGGCGGTCGAGATCGTCGGGCAGGCGATGGTCACCGACCTCGAATCCACGTTCGCCGACAAGAGTGCCATCAGCCTCGTCGGCGCCGACATGACCCGCACCGCCGCCCGAAAAGTGTACGAGCAGGCCGGGATCGGGCCAGACGACATCGACGTCATCGAGCTGCACGACTGCTTCTCCACCAACGAGTTGCTCACCTACGAGGCGCTCGGACTGTGCGCCGAGGGGGAGGGCGGCAAGCTCGTCGACGCAGGCGACACCACCTACGGCGGCCGATGGGTGGTCAACCCGTCCGGCGGCCTCATCTCCAAGGGACACCCGCTCGGCGCCACCGGACTCGCCCAGTGCAGCGAGCTGACCTGGCAGCTGCGCGGCGACGCCGATGCCCGGCAGGTCGACGGCGCCCGGGTCGCGTTGCAGCACAACATCGGACTCGGCGGCGCCGTCGTCGTCTCCGCCTACCGCCCCGCCAACCGCTGAATCCTCTTCCACCACTACAGCAAGGAGTTCGTCATGGCTTCCGTCTCCGTCTCCGCCTCCCTGCCCGCCGCCCCCGACAAGACCTGGGACGCCCTCTCCGATCTGTCCCGCTGGGAGGAGTGGCTGACCATCCACCAGGGCTGGAAGAGTGACCTGCCGACCGAGGTCGCGCTCGGGGTCCGCTTCACCGAGGTCGTCTCGGTGATGGGCATGGCCAACAAGATTGAGTGGACCGTCACCGAAGTCGACGCGCCCAACCTGGTCCGCATCGCAGGCACCGGCATGGCCGGGGTCACCGTCGAGTTCACGCTTCGTGTGGAGCCGGAGGGCTCCGGTTCGAAGGCCAGCGTGGATGCGAGCTTCAAGGGCACCATGATCGTCGGGCCGATCGGCAAGGCCGTCGCAAAGAACGCCGCCGCGGACCTCGAGACGTCGCTGGCGAAGTTTGCCGAAATGGTCGGCTGATGAGCGCGCCCACAGTCGAGTTCGACTCGTCGAGCCTCGGGGAGTGGACCGAGGCGCAGACGTTCGACGTCACCGCGCAGCGGATCGCCGAGTACGCCGCGGCAACCAACGACCCGATCGAGCGGCACCTGCGCGGCGAGATCGCGCCGCCGGTGTTCGCGGTGGTCCCGGCGTTCACGTCGATGGCACCGGCCGCGCTCGCGGTGGCCCCGGTGGAACTGCTGATGAAGCTCGTGCACGGGGAGCAGGACTTCCACTTCCATCGCCCGATCCTGCCGGGGGACAGACTCGTCACCCGAGCCAAGCCGGTCGGGTTCACCGGGCGCGACAACGGCTCCACCGTCGTCGTGTACGTCGAAACCCGCACCGACGGAGGTGAACTCGTGAACGAACAGTGGATGACGGCGTTCTTCCGGAAGGTCGACGCCGGACCCGGTCTCGGGGAACAGGCACCCGGCCACCGGTTCGACGAGGCGCTGCGCGCGACCGACCCAATCGCGGAGATCGCGCAGCACATCGACAAGGACCAGACCTTCCGGTACTCGCCGGCGTCCGGTGACCCGATGCCGATCCACCTCGATGACGAGATCGCCAAGATGTCCGGGCTTCCCGGCATCATCAACCACGGCCTGTGCACGATGGCATTCACGTCCTGGGCGGCGGTTACCGAGTTCGCGGACGGACGCACCGAACGGCTGAGGCGACTAGCGGTGCGGTTCGCGAAACCGGTTCTGCCGGAACAGGACATCACCACCCGATTCTGGGCTGTGAGTCCTTCTGGCCCCATGGCGGGCCAAAAGGACTCACAGGCGTATGCCTACGAGACGACGGTCGGGGACGATCTCGTCCTCAAGGACGGGCTCGCCGTCATTGCCGACGCCTGACGGCTGACGCATCCGCATCACACACACGACTTTCGAGGAGAACGGTACTGATGGGAACCCTGGACGGACGCGTCGCGATCATCACCGGCGCGGGCCGCGGCATCGGCCGCGAGCACGCCCTGCTCTTCGCGAGGGAGGGTGCCGCGGTCGTCGTCAACGACCTGGGCGGCGCCAACGACGGCACCGGCGCCGACACCGGACCGGCGCAGCAGGTTGTCGATGAGATCGTCGCCGCGGGCGGGCGGGCCGTCGCCAACACCGACAACATCGCCGACTGGGCGGGCGCCAAGGCCCTCGTCGACCAGGCGGTCGCCGAGTTCGGCGGGCTCGACATCCTGGTCAACAACGCGGGAATCCTGCGCGACGCGTTCATCGCCGGCATGGAGGAGTCCCAGTGGGACGCCGTCATCGCCGTCCACCTCAAGGGACACGCCGCGACCCTGCATCATGCCGCCGCGTACTGGAAGGACCGGGCCAAGGCGGGCGATCCGGTGCAGGCGGCGGTCGTCAACACCGCGTCCGCGTCCGGCACCTTCATGCCGAACGCCGGGCAGGCCAACTACGGCGCCGCGAAGGCCGGGATCGCCGCGATGACCCTGGTCGCCGCCGACGAACTCGAGCGGTACGGGGTGCGGGTCAACGCGATCGCGCCGATCGCCCGGACCCGGCTCACCCTCGCCACCCCCGGCATGGGGGCGCTGTTCGCCGCCGAGGTCCCGGAGGGCGAATTCGACGCCTTCGCGCCATCGAACATCTCCCCGCTGGTTGCCCGCCTTGCGGCGGCCGACTGCAAGCTGACCGGCAAGGTGTTCGCGGTGCAGGGCGGGGCGATCACCGAACTCGTCAACTGGTCCGGCGGCGAGACCATCGAATCCGAGGGGCCGTGGGGCATCGACGATCTCGCGGACCGGCTCGGTTGATCGCGATGGCGCACAACAGCTACGAGCTCGGTGTCGGGCTGAGCGAGGAACACGCCGCCCTCGCCGAATCGGTGCGGGCGTTCGCGGAGCGGACGATCACCGCCGAGCAGGTCCGCGCCGCCGTGGAAGCCAAGACGGAGAGCAAGTTCCCGGAATTCTGGGCGGCCCTGGTGGCGCAGGACCTACTCGGGCTCGCGGTTCCGGAGGCGGAGGGCGGACAGGGCGCGGGTTTGCTCGGTCTGGCTGTGGCGCTGGAGGCATTGGGGCGCACCGTTTCTCCCGGACCGTTCGTGCCGACCGCGCTCGCTGCGGCGGTGCTCGCCGCGGACGGCGGAGCGGCGGCCCGGCATCTCCTCCCCGGCCTGCTCGACGGGACCGGGACCGCGGCGCTGGCACTGGGCGGCGACTTCCGGCTCGACGGAGACCGCCGACTCACCGGGTCCGCTGACGCGGTACCCGGCGCCGAGCACGCCGACGTGCTGTTGCTCCCCGTCGACGTGGACGGTGAATCCCGATGGCTTGCCGTCGATTCCGATGCGGTCACCGCGACCGCGCAGGACGGACTCGATGTGCTGCGCGGGTCGGCCCGGATCGAGGCGCTCGGACGGGTTGTTGCGGCGGACCGGGCCATCGGACTCGAGGACCGCCGCGTCCGGTCCATCGCGTCGGTGGTGCTGGCCGCCGAGGCGGTCGGGGTGATCTCCTGGTGCGTGTCCACCGCCGCCGAGTACGCGCAGACCCGGGTCCAGTTCGGGCGCCCGATCGGGCAGTTCCAGGGCGTCAAGCACCGCTGCGCGTACATGGGTGTCGCGCTGGAGAAGGCCCGCGCGGCACTGTGGGACGCCGCATCCGCACTTGACAAGGGCGACGACACCGCCGATTTCGCGGCCGACGTCGCTGCGGTGATCGTGCCCGACGCTGCCGTGCAGGTCGCCCAGGACTGCATCCAGGTGCACGGCGGCATCGGATTCACCTGGGAACACGACGCCCACCTGTACTACCGGCGGGCCCTGTCCATCCGCGCCGTCCTTGGCACCCGCGAGGATCGGGTGGAGCGGCTCGCCGTCCAGGCGCTCGCCGGGACCACCCGGGTGTCCGAACTGGAGTTGCCGGAGGAGGCGGAGCGGATCCGCGCGACGGTCCGCGCCGACCTCGCCCCGATCGCCGCGATCGACGACGAGGACGACCAGCTGATCGCGCTCGGCGACGGGGGCTGGGTGCAGCCGCACCTGCCGAGGCCGTACGGCCGCGGGGCCGGACCGCTCGAGCAGATCGTCATCGCACAGGAGATCAAGTCGTCGGGCATCGCGATGCCGCAGCTGCTGATGGGCGGCTGGGCGGTGTCCGCGCTCGTCGGGCATGGCGATGAGCGGCAGAAGCGGGACCTGGTAGTGCCGACGCTGCGCGGCGACCTGGTGTGGTGCCAGCTGTTCTCCGAGCCCGGCGCAGGCTCCGACCTGGCGTCGCTGACCACCAAGGCCGTCCGGGTGGACGGCGGCTGGAAGGTCACTGGGCAGAAGATCTGGACGACGGTCGCGCAGTTCGCGGACTGGGCGATGCTCATCGCCCGCACCGACCCGGACCGGCCGAAGCACGAGGGCATCACCTACTTCGTGCTGGACATGTCCACCCCGGGGGTGACGGTTCGGCCGCTGCGGGAGATGACCGGGTCCGCCCTGTTTAACCAGGTGTTCCTCGATGACGTGTTCGTTCCGGACGAGAACGTCGTCGGGGAGGTGAACGACGGCTGGCACGTCGCAAGGACCACCCTCGCCGGGGAGCGGGTTGCCCTCAGTCAGAAGATGGAGGCGTACGCCAGCGATGCCGACCTGACGGCCTTCGTGCGGGGTCGCGATCTCGGCCCGGTCGGTCGATACCGGTTCGGGGAGCTGATCGCCGAGAGTCAGGCGATCGACCTGATCGGTTCCCGGGTGGTGCTCGGCCAGCTGTCCGGGTCGGACGTGAGCACCACCTCGTCGGTCGGCAAGCTGCTCGCGATGGGGCTGGGGCAGTCGATCTCGGAGTTCGTGGTCGCGGAACTGGGGGCGGCCGGTGCCGTCGCGGTGTCCGGGCAGCCCAGCGACAAGGCGATGGAACAGTTGCTTGCCGGTCGCGCGACCACGATCTACGGCGGCACCACCGAGGTGCAGCTGAACGTGATCGGGGAGCGGATGCTCGGCCTGCCGCGGGACTGAGTCCGGCCGGGAGAGTGTTCTTCCCTTCCCTCCTCAAGTGAGTGATACTGACAGTGACACACACTTGAGGAGGGCGGCCCGGTGGACCAGCAGACGCAGTACGACGCGGTGATCGTGGGGGCGGGATTCGGGGGCATGGGCGCGGCGATCGCGCTGAACCGACTCGGCATGACCAACCTCGCCATCCTCGACAGGGAGGACGACCTCGGCGGCACCTGGCATGTCAACCGCTACCCCGGGTTGGCCGTCGACATCGCGTCCGTCACCTACTCGTACTCGTTCGAACCCAACCCGCACTGGTCGCGGCTGTTCGCGCCGGGCGCCGAACTGAAGAAGTACGCCGACCACGTCGCCGACAAGTACGACCTGCGTCGCTACATGCGGTTCGGTGCGGTGGTCTCCGGTGCCCGCTGGGACGACGATGCGCGGCACTGGGTGGTCTCGATCGACGGGCAGGAACCGGTCACGGGCCGCTACCTGCTGACCGCGACCGGCTTTCTGTCCCAGCCGCACCTGCCGGACATCGACGGCATCGACTCCTTCGCTGGCACGATCCTGCACACCACCGCCTGGGACGATTCCGTCGACCTCGCGGGCGCGCGGGCGGCGATCATCGGCACCGGCGCGACCGCGGTCCAACTGATCCCGGAGGTGGCGCGCACGGCCGCCGAGCTGACCGTGTATCAGCGCACCCCGATCTGGGTGGTGCCGAAGCTGGACCTGCCCATTCCCGGTCCGGTGCAACGCCTGTTTACGAAGGTCCCGCTCACCCAGCGGGCCGCCCGCACGGTGAGTGACGGGCTGCTCGAGGGGCTGATGGTCACCGCGGTCCTGCACTACCGGCAGGCGAAGGTGCTGAACAAGATCGCGGCGGCGGCGTCGCGGCTGTTCCTGCGCACCCAGGTGCCGGACCCGCGGCTGCGGGCCGAGTTGACCCCCGACTACGACTTCGGCTGCAAGCGGCCGACGTTCTCCAACAGCTACTTCCGCACCTTCACCAAGGGGAACGTGCGGCTCGAGACCGCAACCATCGACCGGATCGAGGCGGACGGCATCGTCACCGCCGATGGCCGAACAACCCCGATCGATACCCTGATTCTGGCAACCGGCTTCAACCTGTGGGATGTGAACTTCCCGGCCATTGAGGTGATCGGACGGGGCGAGCGGAACCTTGGAAAGTGGTGGCGGGACAACCGCTTCCAGGCCTACGAGGGAGTTTCGGTGCCGAAGTTCCCGAACTTCCTCACCCTCGCCAGCCCGTACTCGTACAGCGGCCTGTCCTACTTCACCACCATCGAGTCGCAGATGGCGCACATGACGCGGCTGTTCACCGAGATGCAGCGGCGCGGCGCCGACGTGTTTGAGGTGACCGAAGACGCCAACACCCGCTTCCTGGACCGGATGACGGAGAACCTCGACGGGTCCGTCTTCTATGCGGGCAGCTGCGCCACCTCGCGGAGCTACTACTTCAACCAGCACGGCGAGGCGGCGTTGCTGCGGCCGACATCGACCGCGAACGCGTTCCGGGAAGCGGAGCGGTTCCCGCTGGGCGACTACCGGATGGAGGCTGGGCCTGCGTACCGTTGACGGCGCCGCCGTCGACCGCCCGAAGGACCGCCATGACCACCATCCACCCGTCCGCGAGCGACGAGAGCTTCGCCGAACTGGGGCGGGATCCGTTCTTCGAAGTGGTCGTCGACCTGATCGCCGACTACCTCGCCGACGCGTTCGACGATCCCGCGGGTGGGGAGGTGGACCGGTGGACGCTCAGTGCCCTGCCCGCGACCAACCGGACCCCGGAGCGGGAACGGCTGTTCACCCTCAATGTCGGGTCGATGCAGGTGCTGTACGTGGAGCGGTTCCTTGAGGGTGACGACATCGTCGACTACCGGGTCGCGCTGTACGTGTCCCGGTCCGCGCTGATTGCGACAATCGGTTGTGCGGCAGAGGATCTCGTGCTCCGCTATCCGCTGCTGCGGTTTGCGGGGACCGGCCTGGCGTCCGCGGGCGGGGACGGCCTGGTGATCGACTGGTTCGTCTCCGACGAGGGTGCCGACGACCAGTTCTTCGCCCTTCCGCTTGCCGAGTCGATCCGCCCGCTCGCGCAGCACCTCGCGGCCCAGGGTCGCGGCCCGTACGCGCAGTTCCACAACCGCGCGTTCGCGTCGCACGTGCTCGGCCGGGTGGGCACCGATGCCTGATCCGCTGTCGGACGACCCGCTCCTGAGCGGCCCGCGACCGCTGCGGCTGCCGCGCGTCCTGCGGGACGAGGGGGACGCCGCCGCCGTCGACGTGCTGCACGAGTACTTCACCCGCGCCGTCGTCAAGACCGGTTACCTGCGGCCCGGTGCGCTGTGGGACGGCTGGGACCCGAGTGGACGCCGTGCCGCCGACCGCGACGTGTTCACCGCCGACGATCTGGTCGCCGCCACCCTGCTGTCGGTACAGGTGCCGGCGCAGGGTGCACTGGAACTGTTGGGGGACAGGCGGTCCGAGTTCGCCGACCTGCTTTCGGTGATCGGACCGGACCGGGACCTCGTAGCCGAGGCCGAGGTGCTCACCCCGGACTCGACGCAGTGGCGGCTTGAGACCGCGTTGACCGGGATCCACGGCATCGGCCGCACCATCGCGTCGAAGCTGATCGCCAGGAAGCGACCCCGCCTGCACCCGATCTACGACGACGTCGTCGGCCGGGAACTCGGCACCCGCACCGAACACCTGGAAACGGTGCGGTCGGCGTTGCGGGCGGACGACGGCGCACTGCACCGTCGGCTGGTCGGCCTGCGGGTGGCCGCGGGACTCGACGACGCGGTGTCGGCGCTCCGGATCCTCGAGGTGCTGGCCTGGATGCAGGGCAAGAAGTACGTTCCCCTTACCGGGTGAGATCGACCGGCATCCGGCAGCGCGTCGTGCCCGGGTCGCGGGCCCCGGCGGGTGTTGGATGGGTACATGTCGACGACAGGTCACCCGACACCCGCAGGCGTCGTGCCCGACGCCGTCCACGACGCCCTCGACGTGCGGGGATGGACGGTTCGTGCGGCGTCGATCCGCGGCACCGGGCACCGGTCCGACCGGACGCCGCGGCAGGACGCCTACGCGGTGCGGCACGGGAACGGCAGGATCGTGGCGGTCGTGTGCGACGGGCTCGGGGCGATGGAGTTCTCGCACCGGGCGGCCGAGGTGGCGAGCGCGACGCTCGCCGACCACCTGCTGACCGCGGATCTGGAGGTGTCGGGGGACTGGACGGCGCACCTGCGGGTCGCGTCGCTTGCGGTGACGCGGGCCGCCGGTGCGCTGCTCGGCAACCGGGCGCCCCGCTTCGACGACGTCGCCGACCTGATGGCGACCACCGTGACCGCGCTCGTCGTCGAGGATGTCGAGGCGCCGGGCCGGTGGCTCGCGCACACCGCCACCGTCGGGGACAGCAGCGCGTGGTGGCGGCGCACCCGCTCCGGTGCGCTCGGGTTCGAGCCGTGGCTGCTGATGTCGGGTGGGCGCCTGACGCGCCGCGAGATCGCCACCTCCCGGACGTTGGCGTTGCCGCTGCCCGATGACGCCGTCGTCACCGGAACCAGCTATGAGATCGGTCGCGAGGAGCTGCTGATGGTGTGCAGCGACGGGGTCGCCGACGCCTTCGAGGACGGCGGCAGCGCCGTCGCCGCCGCCTTCGCCACCGGCTGGACCAACCCGCCCCGGCTGACCGACCTCGCCGACCGGATCGCGTTCGAATCGTCCGCCGACGACCGCACCGCCGTCGCGGTGTGGACGCCCCGCTGACCGACCGGGCGGTTGTCGGGGCATCGGTCGAGAGGCGCTGACGGTAACCGCCCGTTCGGCGTCGATGCTGGCCGGGCCACCCCGGTCACGAGCCCGGTCTGCCTTCTGCCGCCATTCCGGTGACCCGGTCGGACCAGTCCCGAATGCGGGCGAATCGCCGACGCGCGGATCTGGCCCGCGCGCCGCCCTGGTGGGCATGCGCAGCGAAGAGTTCACGAAGGATGCTGCGGTACATGACCTCGCGGATCGTCCATCCCGGCATGCGCAGAGGGGTATCGGCACGCAGTTGGGCGACGATCAGCACGGGCGGCGCCACGAGCGCGACGCAGAGGGCGACCGCGATCATGCTGACCCCGCCCCTCTGGAACGACACGGCTATCACGCCGAGGACGATGAACACGTAGGTGAGCGCTCCCACGATCGCTGACGCGGCGGCGTCGTCGAAGCGTCGGGCCACGAACGATCGGGCCGTCGACACGAAGGTGAAGGCGGCGAGCACCACGGAGAACAGTCCGAGTCCGGGTACCGCAATGAGGGTGGGCCACCAGTCGACCGACCGACCCGTGCTGTCGAGGACGGCCAGGCACGCGAAAAGCGGCAGTGCGGTGACGACCGCCGCCGAGAGGAGATCGGCCGTCACCCGGGCGCGGAGGTGCGATGTGGCGTCGGGTCGGGGGCAGCGCCACCGGGCGGCGACACGCTCGAGGGCACGGATCCTCCTGTTCCGTGCAATGCGAGGGATCTGGCGCTGCACCGGCATGTCGTTCCCGATGAGCAGCGCGGTGTCGTTGCCGAGGACCGCGATGAACACGGCGCAGCCGAGCAGGATGAGCGCGTCGATGACGCCACGGTTGGGGACGTCGTGGAACGTACTGGCCAGCCCGGTGAGCAGCGCCAGGGCTCCCGTTAACGAACCGCAGAGCGCGAGATACCGGCGCCGAGTATGCGCGAGCGCCTCGCTGATCTCGGCGGAGCGGGTCGCCCACACCAGCACGTTGAGCGCGATCACGATTGACGCCAGGACCGCGAGCAGGTCGGCACCGGCGCCCGGATCGATGGTCACGGGGAAGGTGGGACCGGGTTGCGGATCGTCGGTCGAGGACAGCCAGCCGCTGATCGACAGGATCGCGACGAGCAGCGCGTAGATGACGGTCGTGACGGCAATCTGCCTGGCGACGCCAAACCAGAATCGTGTGTGCCTGGCAGTGACATCGCGGGCGAGGGTGACCTCGCTGGGGTCGTCGATCACGGTTCTCCTGGGTGGTGGGTCTCGGATGCTCAGCGGTGCGAGCCGCACAGAATGGCAGACGGCACCGACACGTTCTCGGACCCGGCACGGCACGCTGGCAGGACCGGTCCGGTGTCGATGGGGTGGTCGATACAGTTCTGTTGGTCGTCGTCGAGCAGAACAGGCAGGTAGCGGTACCCGTGATCACAGGTGACATCAAGAGCAAGGTCGACGCAGTCTGGGACGCGTTCTGGACTGGTGGCATCTCCAACCCCCTCGAGGTGATGGAGCAGATCACCTACCTCCTGTTCATCCGCCGCCTCGACGACGAGCAGACCCTCGCATTGGAGAAGGCGAACCTGCTCGGCACGCCGCTCGACGGCAATCCGTTCCCGGCGGGTGACGACGAGCAGGGCCGGCCGTTCGACGACCTCCGCTGGTCGGTGTTCAAGCATCGGCATCCGGACGAGATGTTCGCGATCGTCGACCAGCGGGTGTTCCCGTTCATCAAGGCGATGCGCGGCGAGGACTCCACCTACGCGCACTTCATGAAGGATGCCCGGCTGACCATCCCGAACGCGGGGATGCTGCAGCGGGTGGTGGACCGGCTCGACAAGGTCCCGATGGACAACCGCGACACCAAGGGCGACATCTACGAGTACCTGCTGGCGAAGATCGCGTCCGCAGGCCAGAACGGCCAGTTCCGGACGCCGCGGCACATCATCGAACTGATGGTGCACATGACCGCGCCCCGGCCGGGCGACCGGATCGTGGACCCGGCGTCCGGCACCTGCGGCTTCCTGGTCGGCGCGTCGGAGTACATGCGCGAGAACCACGCCGACGCCATCAACTCCGGCGCCGGCCGCGAGCAGTACCACCACGACATGTTCCACGGCTTCGACTTCGACAACACCATGCTCCGCATCGGGTCGATGAACATGCTGCTGCACGGCATCGAACAGCCCGACATCCGCTACCGGGACTCCCTCGCCGAGGCGAACACCGGTGACGCCGAAGCGTATTCGTTGATCCTCGCGAACCCGCCATTCGCGGGTTCGTTGGACTACGAGAACACCGCGAAGGATCTGCAGCAGATCGCGAAGACCAAGAAGACGGAGCTGTTGTTCCTGGCGCTGTTCCTGCGGCTGCTCAAGCCGGGCGGACGGGCCGCGGTGATCGTGCCGGACGGGGTGTTGTTCGGATCATCGAAGGCGCACAAGGAACTTCGGCGCATCCTCGTTGAGGAGCAGAAGCTCGACGCCGTCGTGAAGCTGCCGTCCGGGGTGTTCAAGCCGTACGCGGGGGTGTCGACGGCGATCCTGTTCTTCACCACGACCAACTCCGGTGGCACCGACAACGTCTGGTTCTACGACGTGCAGGCCGACGGCTGGTCGCTCGACGACAAGCGCAACCCGCTGCTGGACGAGGGCAAGCTCGGGGTGCTCGCTGCTGTCTCCGGTGACGAGCACGCGAAGAACAACCTGCCGGATGTGTTGCGGCGCTGGAGTCTCCGGGATTCCTCGGAGACGGAGCGGGCCCGGACCGAGCAGAGCTTCTGCGTGCCCAAGGCTGACATTGCTGCGCAGGGGTACGACCTGTCCCTGAACCGGTACAAGGAGATCGTGCACGAGGAGGTCGAGCATCGGGCGCCTACGGAGATTCTCGACGAGCTGGAGACGATCGAGAAGGAAATCGTCGACGGCATGGCGCAGTTGAGGGAGATGCTGGCGTGAGCGTGCAAGCTGTGACGCTGTCGGAGATCGCGGAGGTCAAACTCGGCCGGCAGCGGTCGCCGAAGGACCACGATGGCCCGAACATGCGTAAGTACCTGCGCGCTGCCAATGTCGGGTGGAGTGGACTACTCCTCGACGACGTGAAGGAAATGAACTTCACGGATGCCGAGTTGGCTCAGTTCCGTTTAGAACCCGGCGACATCCTTCTCAACGAGGCATCCGGATCGCCGCGCGAGGTGGGGAAGCCTGCAATCTGGCATGGCGAGATCGCCGACTGCGCGTTCCAGAACACTCTCCTCCGGGTGCGGCCGAGCGAGCAGGTGGATCCCCGCTACCTTCTGCACTTCTTCCGTCGAGAGGCTGGGTCTGGCGCGTTTGTGCGCGGGTCACGAGGAACCGGAATCAACCACATTGGACGGGCGACTCTCGCGCAGTGGCCGATACCTCTGCCCGCTCTGGATGAGCAGCGGCGAATCGCGGCGATCCTCGACCACGCCGACGCCCTCCGCGCCAAGCGCCGCGAAGCCCTCGCCCGACTCGACGAGCTGACCCAGTCGATCTTCGTCGACATGTTCGGTGACCCGGTGGCAAATGATCGAGACTGGCCTGCTGGCGTTGTCGCGGACTTCGTAGACGGTTTCGAGGGCGGACGGAACATTGTGGGGTCCGACGACACGTGCGACGGTTTCCGCGTCCTCAAAGTTAGTGCAGTTACATCGCTTTCGTACCGGGAGTCGGAGAACAAGCGGCTTCCGGCGGACTACGCACCACCTGCCAATCACCTCGTTCGTGCCGGCGATCTGCTGTTCAGTCGCGCCAATACGTCGGAACTTGTCGGTGCGACCGCATTGGTGACTGAAACAGACGGCCGAACGGCTCTTCCCGACAAGCTGTGGCGTTTCAAGTGGAAGGACGAATCTTCGGCAGTTCCCGGATATGTCGCCGCCCTGTTCCAGAGGCCGTCATTCCGGCAGAAGGTCTCTGACCGGGCCACCGGATCGAGTGGCTCGATGAAGAACATCTCCCAAGGCAAGGTCCTGTCGATTCCGGTGGGATTGCCACCCACGACCTTGCAGCGTGAATTCGAGACCCGCCGTTCTGCCATCGCTCGCGTGAGGGCCAACCACCGCGCCGCCCTCGCCGAGCTCGACTCCCTCTTCGCGTCCCTGCAGTCCAGAGCCTTCCGGGGTGAGTTGTGACCGCGTCTGCTCCGGTGTCGGCGATGCCGGTGTGGTCGGGGTTCCTCACTCCGGTGCTGGAAGCCCTCAACGACGGCGGCACGTGGCGGAAGCGGGATCTGCATGCGGTGGTGGAGGAGCATGTTGGGCTGAGCACCGAGCAGCGGGCGGAACTGTTGCCGTCGGGGCAGGGCCGCGCCGACAACCGGATCGGGTGGGCGCTGAGCGGGCTGTACCGCGCCCAGTTGGTCGACAAGCCGGCGCGGGCGACGTTCACCATCACGGATGCCGGCCGCGCGCTGCTCGCCGCGCATCCGGCGGGGATCACCGAGAAGATCCTGAAAGCGGTTCCGGCGTACCAGGACTACGTGCCCGAGCGGCAGGCGAATGCGGCCGCCGTGCGCGTCGACGAACCGGAGTTAGCCGGGGATCCCGTCGAGCAGATCGAGGCCGGGGTCGCGCAGCTGCACGCCGAGGTCGCGGCGGACCTACTCAAGCGGCTGCGTGAACAGCACCCCGACTTCCTCGAACAGTCAGTGCTCGACGTGCTCGTTGCGATGGGGTACGGCGGCACCGAGGGACGGGCGGCGCGGATCGGCGGCTCCGGGGACGGGGGAGTCGACGGCGTCATTGACCAGGACCCGCTCGGTCTGGAGCGAATCTACGTGCAGGCCAAGCGGTACGCCGCCGAGAATACCGTCGGCAGGCCGGAGATCCAGGCGTTCGTCGGCGCCCTGCACGGTGTCGGTGCCGCCCGCGGCGTGTTCATCACCACCAGTGCGTTCGCCTCCGGCGCCCGCGAGTACGCGCAGAACATCGGCACCCGGATCGTCCTCGTCGACGGCCAGCGGTTGGCGTCACTGATGATCCGCTATGGCGTGGCCGTACAGACCCGTCAGACCTTCACCGTCGTCGAGATCGACGAGGACTACTTCGAATAGGGGCGCGGTCTCGAGGTGCTCGCCCGGGCCCGTTGAGTGAACCCGATTTCTTGTCGGTGGGTCTCGCTAGAATTCGAACATGCCTTCGACAGTCGGTGTTGGGGATGGGGACCGGGTGGCATGCCACCTGGCCGCCCTCGACGCCGCCGTCGAGGGTCTGCTCACCGACTCGCTGACGGGGCTGGCCGAGGCCGAGGTGGTCGAGGCGCTGCAGCGGATGGAATCGTCGCTGCGGAAGGCGTCCGCGGTCGGGCACCGGTTGATCGTGGAATCCGTCGAACGATCCATTCCGGGGAACCTCGCCTGCCGGTCCGTTGGCGACTTCCTCACCTCCACGCTGCGGATCTCCGGTGCGGACGCGGCGCGGCGAGTCAAGGGTGCAACCAAGGTCGGCACCTGGAACATCATCAGCGGTGACGGGATGGAACCGGTGCTGCCTGCGACCGCGGCCGCGGTGCGCGCCGGCGCGGTGGGGCCGGATCACGTCGCCGCGATCGCCAGAACCATCCGCCGGATCCCGGCAGGCACCGGCGCCGACGAGATCGCCGTCGCGGAGACGATCCTCGCGGACGCCGCCCGGTCCACCACGCCGGAGGACGTCACCAAGATCGGCATCCACCTGCTCGCGCATCTCAACCCCGACGGCAGCGCGCCGGACGAGAGGGAACGCAGGCGCCGCCGCGGCATCCGGATCGGGAGGCAGGGGACGGACTTGCTGAGCCCGATCTCCGGGATGCTCGACCCGGAACTGCGTGCCCTGCTCGACCCGGTGCTGGCGAAGCTGGCCCGGCCGGGAATGAACAATCCCGACGATCCCGAATCGCCGTCCGGAGACGTCGACTCCGCGACTCTGGACCGGACGGAGCTCGCGCGGGCCGCGGCCCGCGACACCCGGACCGCGGCGCAGCGGAATCATGACGGGTTGACGGTGGCCCTGCGGAGTCTGCTGTCGTCGGGTGCGCTTGGCAGCCATCGTGGGTTGCCGGTCACCGCGATCGTCACGATGACGCTGACACAGTTGGAGGGGGCGTCCGGGGTCGCGACGACGGCGTCCGGGGGGATCGTCCCGATCGGGGATGCGCTCCGGATGGCCGAGCGGGCGCATCCCGTTCTTGTGGTGTTCGATCATCGTGGTCGGCCCCTGCATCTCGGTCGCAGTCGGCGGTTGGCGTCGGCGGATCAGCGGCTCGCGTTGATTGCGGCGTCGCGTGGGTGTACCCGGCCGGGGTGTGATGCGCCTGCGACGTTGACTGCCGTGCATCACATCACGGAGTGGAAGGACGACGGCGGCACCGATATCACCAACGAGGATCTGGCCTGCGATGCCTGTCATGCGTTGGTGCATGACGGTCCGGGTGGGTGGGGGACCGAGGTCGCTGGTGTGGGGTCGACGCATCCGGGTCGGACGGTGTGGATTGCGCCGCCGCATATCGATCCGGAGCGGCGGCCTCGGATCAATCATCGGCATCATCTGGGGGAGCTCGTTGCGGGAACGCTCGCCCGCTATCGGGCGCGGCGGGCCGCCGAGCTGCATCGCTGGCGTGAGCAGCGCGGCGGGACCGACAGCGGCGAGGACGTTCCCTGACCGGATCGGGCCGGGTCAGTACGCGGAGTCGGCTCCGTACTCGGCCTGCGCATAGGTGTACCCCTCGTACACCAGCTGGTCGATCAGACCCGACCTCGAGAACGACGTGTACTCGAGGTACTGCTTCGCGGACCGTGCGGCCTGCTCGTTCCAGTCCGCGTCCACGCTATCCGCGGCAAACGTCGCGTCCTCGGTCGAGAAGCCCTCGTACTCGAGCTGCTCGATCAAACCGCTGTGGGAGAAGGCGGAGTAGTCGAGGTACTGCTCGGCGGACCGGACGGCATTCCGCTGGCTCGAACTCATCTGCGGCTTTGCCGCGGGTGCGGGTGCCTGCGCGGGCGCTGGCGCGACCGGCGCAGCCGATACGGCGGCCGCGGCCGGGGTGGCCGCAGCGGGGGCGGCAGCTGCGGCGGGCACGGCGGGCGGCGCGGGCCGGGTTGTGCTCGGGACAGCCGACTCGCTGCTGACCGCTGCCGCGGTCGCGGTGCCCTCCTTCTCCTTGTCGGCGTCGCCGAGGGCGCCTGCGAGACCGAAGACGATGATGACGGCGCCCACCACCCACGGCCAACGCCGCTTCTTCCCGGCCTGCGGCGGAACGGCGGGCTGGAAGGTCGGGTTCGGATACTCGGTCATGACGTACTCCTGAGGAAGTGACTGGGCCGTGCCGGGCACGGCGCACCTCGTATTCACGAGAGCCGCACAGAATGACAGATGCCACCGACAGGAGACCCCGGTGCGTCGCGCTATGCCAAGATCAGCACGAAACAGACACGTCATTGCGCCAGCGCACCGGCAACAGGAGGACCGCGCGTCCATGGTGGGGAACTTCGACTTTCTGCAGGCCGAATGGCCGCAGCTGCACGCCGAGGCGCACAAGGCCGAGCGGGACGCCCTGTTCGATGCGCGGACCACCTGCTTCTACGCCCGCCGCACGGTCGAACTCACCGTCAAGTGGATCTACCGGACACAGGGCCTCCCTGAGCCGTACAAGGCGGACCTGTCCGCTCGGCTGCACGACGCCAGGTTCACCTCGATCGTGGGGCACGGGCTGCTCGCGAAGATGAACCTGATCCGCAAGCTCGGCAATGCCGCCGTCCACGAGGCCCGACCCGTACCGAAGGACGCGGGCCAGAAGGTGCTCGCCGAGCTGTTCCACATCCTGTCTTGGCTGGCCCGCACCTACGCCACCCAGCCGTCGAGCAAGCCGTCGTCGCAGGAGCAGTTCGATCCGGCACGACTGCCGAAGCCCGGCGGCGGTGCTGTGGTCGCGAAGACCGTCGCCCAGCTCGGCAAGCTTGAGAAGGAACTGGCGGCAAAGGACGACCAGCTCGAGAAGTCCGAGGCCGAGAAGGCGGACCTTGTCGCGCAGGTGAAGGCCCGTGACGCCGCAGCCGAGACCGCCGAGCTTGAAAAGGCGAGCCTGGAACAGGTCGTCGCCGAACTGCGCGCGCAGATCGCGGCCGCGCAGGCCGCGAGCGTGGGGACTCTCGACACCCACGACTACGACGAGGCCCAGACCCGCCGAGACCTGATCGACCTGCTGCTCCGCGAATCCGGGTGGGCACTCGACCAGAGCCGTGACCGTGAGTTCCCAGTCAACGGAATGCCGGACGGTGGCAACGGTTATGTCGACTACGTGTTGTGGGGTGCGGACGGGTTGCCGCTCGCCGTTGTCGAGGCGAAGCGCACCTCCGCGGATCCGGTGGTCGGCAAGCAGCAGGCGATGCTGTACGCCGACTGCCTCGAGCGGATGACAGGCCGACGTCCGGTCATCTACTACACCAACGGATTCGAACATCGCTTCTGGGACGATCGCCGCTACCCGCCACGTCAGGTCGCGGGATTCCACACGCGGGACGAACTCGACCTGCTCGTCGCGAGACGCACCTCCCGCAAGGCACTCGCCGGCCTCGCTGTGCCGCACGAGATTGCCGGACGGCCCTATCAGGAGAAGGCGATCCGCGCGGTCGCCGAGCGATTCGAGCATGAGAATCAGCGTGCTGCCCTGCTGGTGATGGCGACGGGCTCCGGCAAGACCCGCACCGTCGTCGCGCTCGCGGACATGCTGATGCGGGCGAACTGGGTCAAAAGGGTGCTGTTTCTCGCTGACCGCAAGGCGCTCGTCAAGCAGGCCGTCGGTGCGTTCAAGACGCACCTGCCGGATTCGTCCCCGGTGAACCTGTTGACCGACAGGACCACCGAGGGCCGCGTGTACGTCTCGACATATCCGACGATGATGGGGCTCATCGATGAGGTGGACGGGGAGGTGCGTCGCTTTGGTCCGGGCCACTTCGACCTGATCGTCATCGACGAGGCTCACCGCTCGGTGTACCAGAAGTATCGGCACATCTTCTCCTACTTCGACTCCCTGCTGCTCGGCCTGACCGCCACTCCCAAGGATCAGGTCGACTACAACACCTATCAGCTGTTTCACCTCGAAACTGGTGTCCCCACGGACGAATACGACCTGCAGACCGCGATCAAGGAGAAGTACCTGGTACCGCCTCGCGCGGTTCCCGTGCCACTCGCCTTCCCGACGCAGGGCATCCGGTACGCCGACCTGTCCGATGACGAGAAGGCGCGGTGGGAGTCCCTCGACTGGGGTGACGACATCGCTGAGGACGAGATTCCGGACGCCATACAGGCCGAGGCCGTCAACAAGTGGTTGTTCAACATCGACACCGTCGACAAGGTCCTCGAAACCCTGATGCTGCATGGACACCGGGTTGCCGGCGGCGACCGGATTGGCAAGACCATCGTCTTCGCGAAGAACCAGCGGCACGCCGAGTTCATCGCCGACCGCTTCGATGCCAACTACCCCGAGTACAAGGGGGCATTCGCTCGCGTGATCACCCACTCCGTGACCTACTCGCAGGACCTGATCGACAAGTTCTCCCAGCCCGATCAGGAGCCACACATCGCGATCTCGGTCGACATGCTCGACACCGGTGTCGATGTTCCCGAGGTCGTGAACCTGGTGTTCTTCAAGCCCGTGCGGTCGCGGACGAAGTACTGGCAGATGGTCGGCCGCGGCACCCGTCTGCGCCCCGATCTTTACGGGCCCGGGCAGGACAAGGAGGACTTCTTCGTGTTCGACGTGTGCGGCAACTTCGAATACTTCGACGCGCACCCCGATGCGGCGGAGAGCGCGCTTGCGCCGTCACTGTCCCAGCGCTTGTTCGCCGCCCGCACCGAACTTGTTGCCGCACTGGACAAGGTGGACTGCTTTGCGAATCTGCGCCGTGACACCGCCGACCTGCTGCACGGCCAGGTCGCGGGAATGAGCTTGGACAACTTCATCGTTCGCGCCCGGCGCAGAGATGTGGAGAAGTACGCCACCCGAGCCGCGTGGGATTCGCTCACCGAGCGGCAGGCCACCGAGATTGTCGAGAACCTCGCCCCATTGCCGACCACCATCCGCGACACCGACGAGATGGCCAAGCGCTTCGACCTGGTGGTGCTGCGCAGCCAGCTCGCCGTGATCGTCGACGACGGCACGTTGCGCAAGCATGAGGGCACAATCCGTGGCATCGCCGACGGACTGCTCGACGAGGGCCTCGCCATTCCAAAGGTGAAGGCCAAGGAGGAACTGCTGCGAGACGTTGCCGCCGACGAGTGGTGGCAGGACGTCACCCCGGCGATGCTCGAATACGCCCGCCGCGAACTACGGTCCATCGTCGGGCTGCTCGAGAAGAAGCGAAGGGTGGTCGTCTACACCGACTTCACCGACACCATCGGGGAGGTCGTCGAACGGGACATGCCGGAACTGCGCTCCGCCACCGACAGTGAGCGCTATACCGCGAAGGTGCGGGACTACCTGCGGCACCAGCCCGACAACTTGGCACTGCTGAAGGCGCGATCCGGGAAGGCTCTGACCGGGGCCGACCTCGAGTCCCTCGAAGACCTGTTGGCGCGCAGCGGTGCCGGTAACCCCGAGGACCTTGAGCGGGCGGTGACCAACGCCAAGGGGCTTGGACGCTTTATCCGGTCGCTGGTCGGCCTCGATCAGGAGGCGGTTCAGAAGGCGTTCGCGGAGTTCCTCGGTGAGCGCACCGCAACGGCAAGCCAGATCGACTTCGTCAATCTCGTCGTCGGCCACCTGACCCGGCACGGGGAGATGGACCCGTCGCTGCTATTCGAGGCCCCGTTCACCGACCGCGCGCCGCAGGGTCCGACCCAGCTGTTTGATCCCGAGCAGACCCGGCGACTCGTCGGCGTCATCCGGTCGTTCAACGACACAGCGACGGCCTAACCGGCGTACTGCGCCCGCCAGGCAAGCACGCCGGTCCCGACCGCGACCGCGACCAGCAGCACCGTCCACACGACCCGGGGCAGGTGGGTGAGGGTACGCAGCTGGTCCAGGTCGGAACGACCCGACCGGGATCGCGCGGCCTCGTAGAGGGTTCGGAGATTGCCGAGCAGCAGCAGCCAGATTGCCGTGTAGCCGAAATGCAGCTGCATGGCTGGCGATCCGTACCAGGCGACCGCGCCGACCCCCACGCCCGCCGCCGCCAGGACGAGGAACCCGAACACGTTGCGGATGAACGGGACCATCGCCACGATCAGCGCCACCGCGGCCCACAGCAGGACCGGCAGCCGGCCAGCCGCGATCAGCGCGGCCCCGCCGAGACCGAGCAAGGACGGCGCCAGATAGCCGGCCGCGGCGGTGAGGATCATCCCCGGCCCGCGAGGCTTCCCCCGCGACAACGTCAGGCCCGAGGTGTCCGAATGCAACCGGATGCCCGTCAAGCGTCGGCCCGTCGCCACCGCGGCGAGCGCATGCCCCGCCTCGTGCGCCAGGGTCACGGCATGCCGGGTCAGGGTCCACAGCGGACGCCACAGCACCAGGACGGCGGCGACCGCGACGGGAAGGTACGCCGACCAGTCGGCCCAGTACGAGTCCACCGAAGGATCAGTCCTGGATGCGCCGCCACGGCCGCGCCTGCTCGAGTTCGAATGCGAGCTCGAGCAGGGTCCGTTCGTCGCCGTGCGCGGCGGAGAGGTGCACGCCGAGGGGAAGTCCGGTCGAGGTGGTGTGCAGCGGCAGCGAGATCGCCGGGGTTCCGGCCGCGTTGTTCAGTGGGGTGAACGCCGTGTAGCGGATGATCTTCTCGAACAGTTCGTCGAATGGTTGTGTGGGGGACAGGTACCCGAGTTCAGGTGTGGTGTGGCCGAGGACCGGCGACAGGACCACGTCGTAGGTTGAGAACAGGTGCTCGGCACGCTGCGCGGTGCGCTGCAACCGGTAGAGGACCCGGGGTGTCTTCGCGATGCTGCGCCGGTACAGCGCATCCAGTCCGCGGGTCAGGTTGTCGGTGCGGGATCGGTCGAAGTCCGGTCCGAGCATTCGCTTCCCGCCCGCGCACAGCGCGAACGATAGGAAACCCCAGTAGATGCTGAAGTCCTCGACGAACTCCGGCCCCACCGGCAGCGGGGCCTGCGTGACGTGGTGCCCGAGTTCGGCGAGCAGGTCGGCCGTCGCGGTCACCGCAGCCCTGGTCTCGTCGTCGGTGGGGGTGCCGTTGACGGAGTCGGTGACGACGCCAACCCGGAGCCGCGTGCTGCTCGGACCCTCCACCAACCGGATCGGCGGCAGTTTCGGGTTCCGGTAATGGGATTCGGCCGCGGCGTAGTAGCGGGCGGTGTCCCGCACCGTGCGGGTCACCACTCCCTGCGTGACGATCCGGATCGGCATCGACCGGTCCTGCGGGTCCGCGCACATTCGGCCCCGTGACGGTTTGAGTCCCACCAGGCCGCAGGCCGCTGCCGGGATCCGGATCGAGCCGCCGCCGTCGTTCCCGTGCGCGATCGGCACCACCCCGGACGCCACCAGCGCGGCCGCGCCACCCGAGGACGCGCCCGACGAGTAGGCCGGGTTCCACGGATTGTGCGTCGGTTCCGCGCCAGCGAACTCGGTGGTCGGGCTGAACCCGAACTCCGGCAACCGCGACTTGCCGAGCGCAACCAGACCGGTGGACAGCAACTGTGTCACCGACGGGCCGTCCGCGGCAGCGGGCCGCGCGGTGTACGCGGCGCTGCCCTCGCCGGTCGGCAGGCCCGCGACGTCGACGTTGTCCTTCACGAACGTCGGCACCCCGGCGAACGGTCCGGTACCCGGACTATCCGACCGGTGCCGAGCGCGGTCGAAGTCGGGGGTCTCGACGGCGGCCAGCGCGGTCACCGCCTCGGCCCTGGCGATCGCGGCGTCCACCGCCTCCCGCGAGCTGATCTCGCCCGCCGCGATCCGGGCCGCGACCCCGGTGGCGTCGAGGTCGCCGAGGGCGTCGTCGCGGAAGGCGTGAACTGCGCCGGTGCTCACCGTCATGCCTCGACCCTAGAGCGGATCGACCTCGGCGACACCCGACTCCGTCAACTCCAGCCACCGCGTGATCCCGATGTCCCGCAGGAACGGGACGTCGTGGCTGACGACAACCATCGCCCCCCGGAACTGGCCGAGGGCCTCGGTGAGGTGCGCGAGGCTCGGCAGGTCGAGGTTGTTGGTCGGCTCGTCGAGCAGCAGCAGTCGCGGCGCGGGCTCGGCGAGCAGCAGCGTCGCCAGCGCGGCCCGCAGCCGTTCGCCGCCGGACAGCGCCGCGACCGGGACATCGGCGTCACCACCCCGGAACAGGAACCGGGCCAGCTGACCGCGGATCCGTTCGTCGGTGGCGTGCGGTGCCGCGGTGGCCACGTTCTGTGCGAGCGTGCGTGCCTCGTCGAACACGTTCAGCCGCTGCGGGAGTAGTCGCCACGGCACCACGGGCGCCGCGTCGACGATGGCCCGCAGCAGGGTGGTCTTCCCGATCCCGTTGCGACCCACCAGCGCGATCCGCTCGGGCCCGGACACCGTCAGCGACACCGTCGGGCCGCACGCGAGGGCGACGTCGGACAGTTCCACCACCCGTTGCCCGGGGTGCACCACCGTCTCCGGGAGGTCGACCCGGATCTCCCGGTCGCCGCGGATCAACTCCTCCGCATCGCTGAGGTCGCGCTTCGCGTCGTCGAGCCGGTCGAGGTGGTTGCCGCGCAACTTGCCCGCCGACACCTGCGCCTGCCGCTTCCGTTCGTGCGAGATGATCCGCGGGACCCGCTTGTTCGCCTCCATTTTCTTCCCGAACCGCAGCCGCCGGTCCAGCTTCGTCTGCGCCTCCACGAGTTCCCGTGCCTGCCTACGCACATCGGCCTTCGCGTCTCGCACGGCGGCGCGGGCCGCCTGCTGTTCGGCGTCGATGGTCGCCAGGTAGCTGCCGAAATTGCCGCCGAACATGCGCAGCTCGCCGTGACGTACCTCGGCAATGTTCTCCACCCGATCCAGCAGTTCGCGGTCGTGGCTGATCACGATCGCAACGCCGGGGAACTGTTCGACGGCGGTGTACAGGCGTCCCTTCGCATCCCGGTCGAGGTTGTTGGTCGGCTCGTCGAGCAGCAGCACGTCCGGTTCGCCGAGCAGGGCAGCGGCGAGCCCGAGCAGCATCGTCTCACCACCCGAGAGGGTTCGGACGGTGCGATCGAGATCCTCTGCGGCAGCGGCGATGTGCGCGAGTCCGAGTCGATTCAGGGTCGCGAGCGCGCGTTCCTCGACATCCCAGTGCGCACCGACGATCGCGAAGTCGGCGTCGGTGCCGTCACCGGATTCGATGCGGTGCAACGCCCGTCGCTGCGCATCGATGCCGAGCAGTGCGTCGACCGGCCGCGTCGGGTCCAGCGTGAGGTCCTGGGCGAGGTAGGCCAACTCGCCCGATATCGTGATCGAACCGCGTTCCGGCGTCAACAGACCCGCGATGAGACGGAGCAGCGTGGACTTTCCGGAGCCGTTGAGGCCGACGAGCCCGGTGCGCCCCGCCCCGAACGCGACATTCACACCGTCGAACACGGAGTCGCCGTCGGGCCAGGCAAAGGTGAGGTCGGACAGGACAACGGAAGACATGATTCTCCTTCGAAGGGTGGGTGCGGTGCGCACGCGAGAAACGCGGCGCGCGGTCACTACCTCCGAATGAGCAATGAACTTCCGATCGTCGACAACAGGTTCACGACCAGGCTACGTGCGGGACGGACGCCCGGCAACGGAATTTCGCCCGTACCCCGTCACATCACAGTTGCGGACCCTCGCTGCGCAGGTCGTCCACCTTGCGCATCGCCTCCCGCAGTTCCGCCAGCCACTCGTCGGCATGCTGCCCGGCCAGCCGCACCGTCCAGGCGAGTGCATCGGCACGGGAGCGGGCGACGCCCGCGTCGACGAGGGTGTCGAGAACCCGGCGTTCGGGCTGGCGAAGGCGGGTCATCACCGGCACCGCCAGATGGGTGAACAGTTCGCGGTGGTCGCCAATGCGCACCCCCCACGCCACCTTGCGTCCGTAGCGGGCCTCCGCCTCGTCGGCGATCCGCATCCGGTCACCACGGGTGCTCTCACGGAACCGGGAGACCCGCCCCGCGACGGCCGCCGCGGTGGCCTCGTCGGGTGGCGGGAGTTCGCCGGTGACCACGATCTCCTCGCGATCGACCTCGAGGGTCGGCGGTTCGGTGAACCAGTCGTCGGGGAGTCGTCCTGCGAACCAGTCGGCCACGTCGCTGGTGTCGGGGACCTGGGCCTGTTGCCAGCCGCCGCTGCGACCGAATCGGCGATTCGACGAGTATCCCATTGCTCTCACCTCGCAGTTTGCTGGGATTACTTGATTACAACGCTACGCTCGCGGTTCGCTGCGCGCCACGTCGACGAAGCCGCATAGGGTCGGGTGATGCGGATGAGAGCGATGGTCGCGGTGATCTCGGTGTCGGCACTCACGCTCGGGGCGGTGGCATGCAGCAGCGGGCCGACCGCGACCGAGACGGCGGCGCAGGAGTTCGCCGACGCCCTCACCCGCCGGGACGTGCAGGCGGCGGCAGCGCTGACCTCCGACCCCGTGGCGGCGGCCGCCGCGATCGAGCAGATGTTCGGCGGACTCGATCCGACGGACGCGCAGTTCACCGTCGCGGGCACCGACAGCGACGCGGGAACCTTCACGCTCGAGGCGGACTGGACCTTCGGTGACGACGCGACCACGGACCCGACCGGGACGGCGACCGCGACCCCCACCGCGGCAGCAACGGCAGCGTCGAACACCTGGGACTACACCACCACCGGAGGTGGGCAGGCCGTTGCCGACGGCGGCGCCATCCCGTGGGAACCTGCCCTGCTCGCGCCGGATCTCACCGCGGACACCACCCTCCGCTACACCACCCTCGCGGGTGGATCGCCAACAGTGCTCGCCGCCAACGGAACTCCGCTGATGACCGAGCAGACCGTCACCCTCGTCACGCTGGACCCGGCCACCGTCGGCGATCCCGCGGCAGCAACGGCCGCACTTGCGCCGCTCCTCGCTCCCCTCGCCCCGACGATCACCGAGGCCTCCCTGAGCGCGGACCTTGCTGCGGCGCAAGGCCGCCCGCTCACCGTCATCACGCTCCGCGATGCCGACCTCGCGCCCATCGAGGCGGGGCTTACCGCGATCCCCGGAGTCCGGCTAGTCAAGCAGACCCGGCTGTTGACCGTCGACAAGGCGGTGCAATCCCCGGCCCTGGAGGGGCTGCGAACGATGTGGGAGCAGGGCCAGGCGGACACCGCGGGCTGGGCGGTGCAGCTCGTGCGGTCCGACGGGACGGCGGAACGGCTGGCCGGACGCGACGGCACCGCAGCCCCCGACATCGCCACCACCCTCGACCAGGCCGTGCAGACGGCCGCGCAGGCGGCGATCGCGGACCTACCGCAGCAGGCGGCCATTGTTGCGATCCGGCCGTCCACCGGCGGGATCCTCGCGGTCGCGCAGAACGCGGAGGCCAGCGCGCAGGGACCGATCGCGCTCACCGGGCTGTACCCGCCGGGCTCAACCTTCAAGACCGTCACGACATCGGCTGCGCTGCAACAGGGCTCGGTGACCGCGGACACCGTGTTGCCCTGCCCCGGCAGCGCGAACATCGAGGGTCGCACCATCCCGAACGACGACAACTTCGACCTCGGGTCGGTGCCGCTGCACACCGCGTTCGCCCGTTCCTGCAACACCACGATGGGGCAGCTGGCTGTGGCGATGACCCCGATGGCCTTGCACGACGCCGCGCAGCAGTTCGGGCTCGGCGTCGACTACGTCACCCCGGCCCTGACGACGGTCACCGGCAGCGTGCCGCCCGCCGACACCCCGGCCGAGCGGGTGGAGTCCGCGATCGGGCAGGGCCGGGTGACCGCGTCGCCGTTCGGGATGGCGCTGGTGGCGGCCTCCATCGCGCGGGGGACCACCCCGGCGCCGATGCTCGTCCAGGGGCAGCCCGGGATCGCGGACGAGACCCCCGCCCCCGCGCCGACGGCGGTCACCGACGCGCTGAAGGCCATGATGCGGGAAACCGTCACCGCGGGCACCGCCACCCAACTCGGCGACATCGCGGACGTGCGGGGCAAGACCGGCACCGCCGAGGTCGCGGGCCAGCCGTCGCACGGCTGGTTCGTCGGCATTGACCAGGATGTGGCGTTCGCGGTGTTCATCGCCGGGGCGGACAGTTCCGGGCCGGCGGTCGACGCGGCCGGTCGGTTCCTGCGACCCATCCAGGGCCAGCTGCCGCGGTGAGGCGCACCCGCGGTGTCAGTGGACGCCGCGCATCATTCGGCTGATCCACGGTGACAGCACGACCATGAGCACCCCGACCGCGATCGACCCGAGCCCGATCCACAGGAAGTACGGCGCCTGATTCGTCGTGTCGTAGTGCTTGGCCAGAGTGCCCGCCATCGACGAGCCGAGCGCCAACGACAGGAAGAACAGGGCCACCATCTGGGTGTGGAACGCCCGTGGCGCCAACTTCGTGGACAGGGACAGCCCGACCGGGGACAGGAACAGTTCCGCGAACGTGAACAGCAGCAGGATGAACACCAAGCCCAGCAGAGGCGTGCTGTTTGCGGCGCCCCCGGAGAACGGCAGGAACGCCAGGAACGCCAGCCCCATGATCGCGGTGCCCGCCGCGAACTTCAACGGCGACGAGGGTTGCCGCGGACCGAGTTTCGTCCACATCGCGGCGAACACACCGGAAAAGACGATGATGAACACCGGGTTGATCGACTGCACCCACGACGGCGGGAAGTCCCAGCCGAACAGGTTGCGGTCGAGGAACTTCTCGGCGTAAATCGGGACGACGGTGAACTGCTGCTGAAACAGCGACCAGAACGCGGCGCTGGCGAGAAACATCGGGATGAACGCAACGACCCGGCTGCGTTCGGTGCTGGTGATGGCGCGGCTGGAGAGGATCACCGCGAAGTAGCCGATCGCCGCGACGACGGTCAGCGCAACCACCATGTCGGACAGGTTGCCCGCCGTGATCACCCCGGCCAGCGCGAGGGCGATCACCACGACGACCGCGGCGCCGGCACCGACGGCGTACTTCCACAGCACCGATCCGGGCAGCGGATTCGTCGGGGCCGCACCGATGGTCCCGAGCCGCTTGCGTCCCAGCGTGTACTGGATGAGCCCGAGGGCCATGCCGACCGCGGCCAGCCCGAATCCGACGTGGAATCCCCAGTTGTCCTCCGCCCACCCGGTGAGGAGGGGGCCGAGGAACCCGCCGATGTTGATGCCCATGTAATACAGCGAGAACCCGGCGTCGCGGCGCTCGTCGCCCTCCTCGTACAGATCCCCGACGAGGGAGGTGGCGTTCGCCTTGAGCCCGCCGCTGCCGACCGCGATCAGCACCAGGCCGACGCCGACCCCCGCCAGCCCGGGGATGAGCGCCAGCGCGATGTGCCCGAGCATCACCAGCACCGCGCTATAGAACAGCGTCCGCTCCGCGCCGAGCACCCGGTCCGCGATCCAGGCGCCGAGGATCGTCGACAGGTAGACGGTTCCGCCGTACGCACCGACGATCGAGACCGCCGATGCCTCCGAGATGCCGAGTCCCCCGTCGGCGGTGGAGTAGTACAGGTAGTAGAGCAGGATGCCCTGCATCCCGTAGAAGGAGAACCGTTCCCACAGTTCCACCGAGAACAGGTTGGCCAGCGCGAACGGCTGGCCGAAGAACCCGCGGTCGGACCGCGGGTCGCGGGGCGGCGACACGAGTTCGCTCATGAGAGAAACTCTGGCACGTGGGTCGGTGGTCCGCGCGCCGACGACGCCAACTTGTTAGCGGCGCGCGATTCGCGGCGCGACCAGTGCGTACAGTGCGCGCCAGCCGAGCAGGAAGATCGCCAGCGAGGTCGCCGCGACCAGGATGAAGGAGAACGCGGTGCCCTGCCCGGACACCACCCGCAGCAGCATGCCGCCGACGAGGGTGCACACCCAGATCACGATTCCGGCGGGAACTACGGAGACCGGGACCGACTTGGTCCGGTACAGCGCCTCGTTCGCGATCCAACCGAGCGCGAGGCCGCCGAGGAACGGCCACGCCGTCGTCAGCAACCCGGCCAGCGCGTTCGCCTCGTCGTGGCTGCGCCTGCCGATCGCGCAGAACACGATCACCAGGACGATGTCGACGAGCAGGACCGGCAGCACCTTCTTCACGGCATCCAGGGTAGGCGGGCCCGAGCCCGCGCAATCCGTTAACCGATTTGGCCGACGCGGGGCGTCGCGACGGCCGATACTTCGACGACAACACGATCATGGGGAGGCAACGGGCGATGACGCAGTGGAACGACGAGTGTGACGTGCTGGTGGTCGGATCCGGTGCCGGCGGCGTGACCGGCGCCTACACCGCCGCGCGGGAGGGCCTCGACACCCTCCTGATCGAGGCAACCGAGTACTTCGGCGGTACCACCGCGTACTCGGGTGGCGGCGGAATGTGGTTCCCGTGCAACGCCGTCCTGCGGCGGGCCGGCGACGACGACACGATCGACGACGCCCTCACCTACTTCCACGCCGTCGTCGGCGACACCAGCCCCACCGACCTGCAGGAGACGTACGTCCGATCCGGTGCCCCGCTGATCGACTACCTCGAGACCGACGAGCATCTCGTCTTTCAGGTGCTGCCGTGGCCCGACTACTTCGGCAAGGCCCCGAAGGCCCGCGCGGGTGGGCGGCACATCGTCCCCAAGCCGGTGCGGGCGGTGAAGCTCGGCGACCTTGCCGACGCGGTCCGCGGCCCGCTCGGTCGGGACTGGGCCGACGAGCCGGCCGGGGACTACCTCGTCGGCGGGCGGGCGCTCGTCGGTCGCTTCCTCTGGGCGATGCAGGACATGCCGAACGCCCGCCTGCACCGCGGCACCGCGCTCGAGGACCTCGTCGTCGAGGACGGCGCGGTGGTCGGCGCGATCGTCGCCCACGACGGGGAACGGCGCGCGATCCGGGCCCGCCGCGGTGTCCTGCTCGCGGCGGGCGGCTTCGAGCAGAACCAGGAACTGCGCGACAGGTACGGCGTCCCCGGCGAGGCCCGCGACACGATGGGCCCGTGGGGCAATCTCGGCAAGGCGCACCGGGCAGGCATCGCCGCGGGCGCCGACACCCGACTGATGGACCAGGCGTGGTGGTCACCGGGCCTGACCCACCCCAACGGCCGGTCCGCGTTCGCGCTCTGGTTCACCGGCGGCATCTTCGTCGACGCGTCCGGCAGGCGCTTCGTCAACGAGTCCGCGCCGTACGACCGGCTCGGCAGGGACATCATCGACAGCGCTGTGCCGCTGCCGTTCTGGATGATCTACGACGACCGCGAGGGCGCCGTGCCGCCGGTGAAGGCCGCGAACGTCCCGGTCTCCGCGACCGAGGACTACGTCGCCGCGGGCCTGTGGAAGACCGCGGACACCCTCGAGGACCTCGCCGACCTGATCGGTGTTCCCGCCGACGCCCTGACCGGGACGGTGCGGCGGTTCAACGAGTTCGCCGCGACCGGTGTGGACGCGGACTTCGGCCGCGGCGACGAACCGTACGACCGATCGTTCTCCGGCGGGCAGTCACCGTTGGTGCCGATCGAGAAGGGGCCCTTCCACGCCGCCGCGTTCGGGATCTCGGACCTCGGCACGAAGGGCGGGCTGGTCACCGACACCGCCGCGCGGGTGCTCGACGCGTCGGGCACGGTCATCGCAGGCCTGTATGCGGCGGGCAACACGATGGCCCCGGCGAGCGGCACCGTCTACCCGGGCGGCGGCAACCCGATCGGCGCGAGCATGGTGTTCAGTCATCTGGCCGTGCGGGACATGATCGGGCGCGACTGAGACATGGACGCGCCCGGCGCAGCTCGGAGGGGGATACGAGCAGCGCCGGGCGCGAGTGCGTGGGGCGATCAGGCCTGAAGGCCCGCCTCGATCTCCAGGGTGATGGTGATCTTGTCGCCGACGACGGCGCCGCCGCCCTCGAGCGGCATGTCGATGGTGATGCCGAAGTCCTTGCGGTTGAGTACGGTGCTGGCCTCGAAGCCGGCGACCGGGCCGTTGCCCATGCCCGGGTTCACGCCACCGAACTCCAGCTTCAGTTCCACCTGGTTGGTGACGCCGCGCAGGGTGAAGTCGCCGACCAGGACGTAGTCGTCGCCGTCCGCGCGGACCGCGGTGGAGGTGAAGGTCGCGGTCGGGAACTGCTCGGCGTCGAAGAAGTCGGCGGACTTGATGTGGCCGTCGCGCTGGTCGTTCTTGGTGTCGATCGAGGCGACCTGGATCTCGGCCGTGACGGCGGGGGTGCCGTCCTCGGCGACGGTGATCGCGCCGGTGAAGTCGTTGAACGTGCCGCGGACCTTGCTGACCATCAGGTGCCGGACGCTGAATCCGACGGTCGAGTGGGCCGGGTCGATGGCCCAGGTGCCTGCGGTGAGGGTCGGCAGGGCGATGGCGGTGGTCATGGGAGCTCCTAGGCGAGTAGTTGAATGTTCAAGCACTGGCAGGGTCAACGGTGCCATCGGGCGAATGCTTCCCGCAACCTGATGTGAGGTCCGTCACACTCGGTGTCGTGAGGTGCCGGGTGAAGGGCACCCTCGCCCGGTCTGACCGGTCGGAGGTGCCCTTCACCCTGGGGTGGGTTGGCTCAGGCGCGGGCGACCGCGGCCAGGACGGCGCGCAGGCTCGACGCCGTCACCGAGTGGGCCAGGCCGACGCCCCACGTGGCCCGGTCGCCGACCCGGCAGTGGGCGAACGTCACCGCCTCCGCGTCGCGTCCGGAGCCCACCGACTGCTGCGTCAGTGTCAGGATCTCGACCTCGGTGCCGTGCTCGGCGAGGATTCGGGTCATCGCGTCGACCGGGCCGGACGCGGTGGCGTCGCCGACGACGTCCCGGCCGTCGATCGTCGCGCGGATGCGCAGCGCGTCGCCGCCCTCGATATGCTCCACCGCCCACCAGTGCAGATCCCCGCTCCGGGAGTAGTTGTCCCGCAACAGTTGCCAGAGTTGCGCGGCGGTCATCTCGGTACCGCTGCCGTCGGTGGCGTGCTGCACCCGCCGCGCGAAGTCAATCTGCAGTCCGCGAGGCAGGTCGACGCCGTAGTGTTCCTGCAGCAGGTGCGCGACACCACCCTTGCCGGACTGGCTGTTGACCCGGATCACCGCCTGGTAGTCGCGACCCACGTCGTGTGGGTCGATCGGCAGGTACGGCACATCCCACGGGGCCGCGTCCGGGTCGACGCCGGCAGTCGCCGCCGCCGCGCGGTGGTGTGCGACCCCCTTTCGGATCGCGTCCTGGTGCGTCCCGGAGAAGGCGGTGTACACCAGGTCGCCGCCGTAGGGGTGTCGAGGATGAACGCCGATTCCGGTGCAGTACTCCACTGTTCGTCGGACCGCGTCGATGTCGGAGAGGTCGATCATCGGGTTGACGCCCTGCGCGTGCAGGTTCAGGGCGAGCGTGACCAGATCGACGTTCCCGGTGCGCTCACCGTTCCCGAACAGGCAGCCCTCCACCCGTTGCGCTCCCGCGAGCACCGCGAGTTCGGCGCAGGCGACGCCGGTGCCGCGGTCGTTGTGGGGGTGCACCGACAGGATCACCGACTCCCGACGGGCGAGATGGCGATGCATGTACTCGATCTGGTCGGCGAATACATTCGGTGTCGAGATCTCCACGGTCGCAGGGAGGTTGTGGATCACCGGCCGATCCGGGCAGGCGTCCCACAGCTCGGTCAGGCTGTCGCAGACCTGCAGCACAAAGTCCGGCTCGGTCAGGTTGAACACCTCCGGAGAGAACTCGAACCGCACGCCGGGTCGCGCGTCGGCGCCGCGGGCAACCTCGCTGGCCGCGGCGACGATCAGCCGGTGCAGTGATCCTCGGTCGTGGCCGAGGACGACCTCGCGCCAGGTCGGTGCCGTTGCGGTGTACATGTGCAGCACCACGTTTGGTAGTCCGCGCACCGATTCGTAGGTGCGGGCGATGAGGTCGGTACGGGCGGCGGTGAACACCACGATCGTGACATCGTCGGGAACGAGATCCTGCTCGGCGAGTTCCCGGACGAAGGCGAAATCGGTCTGGCTCGCGGACGGGTAGCCGACCTCGATCTCCTTGTAGCCCATCGCCACCAGCAACTCGAAGAGGCGACGCTTACGGGAGGGGTCCATCGGCTCGGCGAGTGCCTGGTTGCCGTCCCGCAGGTCGACCGGAACCCACAGCGGCGCTGCGGTGAGTTGCCCTGCGGGCCAGTTCCGTTCGGGGAGGGTGACGGTCACGCGGTCGGTGTGCGGACGGTAGCGATGCGACGGCATCGCGGAGGGGGTCTGGCGATTCCAGTTCATGGCGGTGCTCCGGGGTTGGATCGGGCGACCGGCACGATCGAACCCCGCGGCGGGGAGCCGGTCCGGTCAGACCCCGCCGCGGCGGACGAGGAGCAGTCCACGAACGGCCACGGGCGGTACGCTAGACGCACAGAGCTTGTCTGACAACCCGAGGAGTCGTTCGTGACCGCGCCGCTGCGCCGTAACCTGCTCGCCGACCAGGCCGCCGCCCAACTATTGCGCCGGATCTCCGACCAGGAATGGGAGGTCGGCGCGAAACTGCCAGGGGAAACCACGCTCGCCGCCGAACTCGGAGTCGGGCGCTCCACCATCCGCGAGGCCCTCCGGATGCTCTCCGGGCAGGGGTTGCTCCGGGCCAGGCAGGGCGCGGGCGTGTACGTCGAACGCACCACACCCCTGGTCACCTGGGAGGCGGTGCTGCGGGGCCGGGCCATCGCCGAGGTGGTCGAGGTCCGCAATGCGCTCGAGGTCGAGGCCGCCCGCCTCGCGGCGACCCGCGCCACCCCCGACGACGTGGCCGCGCTGCGCGGGACGCTCGCCCGCCGTGCCGAGGCATTCCCGCTCGGCGACCGCGCCTTCGTTGAGGCCGACATCGAGGTCCATCGTGCCGTCGTCACCGCCGCCCACAACACGGTGCTGACCGAACTGTTCGAGACCTTCGTTCCCCGACTGACCGAGGCGATGGTCGACATGGTCACACTGCTCGGGACCCGCGCCAACGACCCCGGACCGGACGCGGACGATCACCGCGCGATCGTCGACGCCATCGTGGCCGGCGACCCCGAGGCCGCGGTCGCGTCCGCCCGCGCACACCTCGACGCCATGCTTACCGCCGTCCACAACCCAGGGTGAAGGGCACCTTTTGCCCCGTCAGACCAGGTGCATGTGCCCTTCACCCGGGTTGGGCTGGCGGGCCGTCGTCGGGGGAGGAGCGTCGGCGCTCGCGCTGTTCGCGGCGTTCGAGTTCGACGTCGAACTCCAGGTCCTCGTGCTGGTGGCCGCGGAACAGGAACGCGAACACGATCCAGCCGACGATCGCGACCAGGATGAAGCTAACGCCGCGGTAGACGAAGGCCGCCGCGACCGCCTCCGATGCGCTGATCCGCGCCGCGGTCGTCAGGGTCGCGATCAGGGTGGCGTCCACGAACACCAGGCCGCCCGGCGCCAGCGGGATCGTCGCCACCGCCTTGCCCGCCGCGAACGCGATCAGCACCCCGGACAGTGTCGGGTCCGCCCCGATCGCCAGGCAGGCGAGACCGAGGCAGGCGACGTCGGCGACCCGGTGCACCGCCGACCAGCCAGCGGTGATCGCCCCGTCCCGCTTGCCGAGCCGCACCGACTCGAGCTGGGTAAGGGTCTCCCGGACGGTGCGCAGACCGGTGCTCGCCGGCTTCGATCGCAGCCGGTTGACCCGCACCAGCACCCAGGTCGCCGCCTTCTCGATCGCGCCGGGATGCGCGGACGCGTAGCGGATCGCGACGACCAGCGCGACCAGGCCGACAACGGACAGCACCAGCGTCACCGGGCTGACGGAGCCGCCGACGAGCAGCGCACCGCCGAGCCCGATCAGCGCGAGGCCGATGCCGGCGATCACCCCGGAAATCGCCAGCTGCCACGACGCGACGACGGGGTTCGCGCCCCAGCGGCGGGTCTCGCGGTAGGTGAAGGCGGTGGAGAACACCTGCCCGGCGGGCAGCGTGACCGCCATCGCCGTCGCCGCGTACACGACCGAGACCGACGTGCGTTGGTCGACGTCGACCCCGCCCGCGTGCAGCAGCTGTTTCTGCACCCGGCCGTAGCCGCTGAGCGAGATGGCCTGCGCGACGACGCACGCCGCGAGCCAACCCCAGTGGATCTCCGTCAGCGCAAGCCAGGAGTCGTGCAGCCGGGGCCACAGGTAGACGCCCTCACCGACGAGGAGGGCCACGACCGCGACTCCCGCCACCCACTTCACCCACCAGAAGCGTCCGCGGGCACGCGCGGTTGGAGGCGCCTCCCTGATGCGGGGGACACCCCCACTCGGGTCGGGCTGCGGCGTTACCACCCAGTCAGGGTAGCCAATCGGTGCCGGATCGCCGCGGATCGCCGAACCTGCGGTTATGGGTACTGCACCGGCGACGCGAGGTGGGTGACGCGATTGCGGCCCCGTAACTGCACCTGATCGCCGAGCTCCCACTCGGACTGTTCCTCCTCGTCGGCGAAGTACAGGGCACTCGTCGACGCCAGCACCCGGCTGGGATGGATCTTCGCCAGCTCGGTCAGCCGCGACGCCTCGTTGACCGGATCGCCGATCACCGTGTACTCGAACCGCTCCGACGCGCCGATGTTGCCAGCGACCGCCAGTCCGGCGGACACCCCGATGCCGATGTCGAGTCCGGTGATGCCGGACAGGGCGAACCGGAGCTCCCGCGCGGCGGCGAGGGCAGCGGTCGGCGCGTCGGGCCGGTCCAGCGGAGCCCCGAAGATCGCCAGCGCCGCGTCGCCCATGAACTTGTTGACGAAGCCGTTGTGCTGGTCGACGACGTCGACGACGACGCGGAAGAACTCGTTGAGCAGGCTGACGACCTCGCCAGGTGGGCGTTCCGCCGCGGCCCCGGTGGAGCCGACCATGTCCACGAACAGCACCGCGACGAACCGGGTCTCGCCGCCGAGTTCGGTGCCGAATTGCAGGGCCCGCCGGGCCACGTCCTCGCCGACATGCTGACCGAACAGCTCCCGCAGCACCCGGCGTTCCGCCGATTCCTGCATCATCCGGTTGAACCCGACCTGCAGCCTGCCGATTTCCGAGCCGTCGAACACCTCGACCTGCACGCCGGTCGCGCCGCGCTGCACCCGTTCGATCGCGCGCCGCAGCTGCCGGATCGGATCGGACACCTGGCTCGCGGTCAGCATCGACAGGACGAACGCCGTCGTAATCGTCATGCCCGACAGCAGCAGCACCGCGATCGCCAGCGAGTTCGTCGAGAACTGCAGATTGGTGCTCAGCTGTGTCGCGCACAGCAGGATGATCCCGATGACCGGCATCAGCGTGCCCAGTCCCCAGGTCATCGCCATCCGGGTGCCGACACCGGGCGCGAGGGTGCGGTCGAAGCGGCCCTCGGACAGCGCGCGCGCCGCGACCGGTCGCAGGATCCGTTCGCCGAGCATGTAGGTGAACCCGAACGTGGTGGTCGCGGCCATGCACACGGTGACGATCACCGCGACCGCGAGCTCCGGCATCTCCGCGACGGTGAGGATCACGAACAGGACGCCGCCGATGATCCACAGGATCAGGTGCACGATCGCCTGGCGCAGCGGAGCGTGCAGCGCAGCCATCTGCTCGGTGCGGGTCGGTGGCCCGCCGCGCAGTTGCCAGCGGATCACCGATCGCAGCATCATTGCCGCGGCGCCGAGGCTGACCACGCCGGCCAGCGCCAGGTAGATCCCGAAAATGACGACATTGCGGACCCGGTCGTCGAGAATCTCCTGCGATTCGCTGATCGGCAGCCCGTACCGGATGAAGGCCAGCACCAGAACCGCGCCGATGAAGTTGGCCAGAATCATTGACCCCATGTAGAGCGGCCAACGACTGCGCATGGTCAGCGCGACCGCTCGATAGGAAGATGCCAGCACAGCGACCAATTTAGCGGTGATGCCCGCACCGCAGCAGAGTCGGAGGGCCCACCGCGTCGCGTCGCGCGGCTCGTCCCGCGAATCGGGGCGGTGCGCCGTAGGCTCGCCGAGGTGACCTCGAACGACCCGGAGCGGGCCGTCCCGGTGCCCCCGCTGCTGCGCGCCGCCACCGAGTGGACGTGGCGGCTGCTGGTGCTGTTCGCCGGGGTCCTCGCGCTCGCCTGGATCGTCGCGAAACTCGACACCGTCGTCATCCCGGTCGCGTTGGCGCTGCTCGCGGCCGCGCTACTGCATCCCGTGGTCGACTGGATGCACGGCAAGGGAGTGCCGCGCGGGGCGGCGGTCGTTGTGGTGCTGGTCGCCGCGATCGGCATCGTCGCGGGCATCATGACCTTCGTCGTCGAGCAGTTCGTGGTCGGGCTACCCGAGCTGACCGACCAGTTCACCGCGTCCGTTCATCAGATTCAGGACTGGCTCACCGTCGGCCCCTTCCACTTCTCCGAGGACCAGATCCGCCGCGCAGGCGACTCGATCGTCGAGACGATCCAGGACAACCGGGAGGCCGTCACCAGCGGCGCCGTCGCGACCGGCCGGGTGATCGGCGAACTGTTTACCGGTGCCGCGCTGACGCTGTTTACGCTCGTCTTCTTCCTCTACGGCGGCGCCCAGATCTGGGAGTTCGTCACCCGGCTCGTGCCGACGGGGTCACGGGCGCGGGTCCGGCTCGCCGGGAGCCAGGGATTCGGTTCGCTCGTCGGGTACGTTCGCGCGACCGTTGTCGTTGCGGCGGCCGACGCCATCGGGATCGGCGCCGGACTCGCGATCCTCGGTGTCCCGCTGGCGCTGCCGCTCGCGTCACTGGTGTTCATCGGCGCGTTCATCCCGATCGTCGGTGCTTTCGTCACCGGCTTCGTCGCGGTGCTCGTCGCCCTCGTCACCAAGGGGCTGGTGACGGCCCTGATCACGCTCGGCATCATCATCGGCATCATGCAGCTTGAGGGCCACGTGCTGCAGCCGCTGCTGCTCGGTCGGGCGGTGCGGCTGCATCCGGTGGCGGTGGTGCTGGCCATCACCACCGGCATCGTGCTGGCGGGCATTGTCGGGGGCCTGCTCGCCGTCCCGATCGTTGCCGTTCTCAACACCGCGATCCGGTCCCTGCTGGCGCGGGACCCGATCGAGGTTCCCGGTGAGGTGGATGTCGACGATCCGGCGCTGCCACTGTTCCCGGCCAGCCCGGACCCGCAGCCGTGAGCCGACCGACGGGGCAGAGCCGACCGACGGCTCCACCCGGGCGCGCAGCGGAGCGGAGCCGACCGACGGCTCCACCCGGGCGCGCAGCGGAGCGGAGCCGACCGACGGCTCCACTGTGGCGGGCGGCGCAGGTGTTCCGGCTGGCGACGCTGGCATACGCGGTCGGCTATCAGCTGACCGCGGTCGCCGAGTACACCCGCCCGACCCTCAGCTGGGTGCTGGTCGCGTCGATGGCTGTCTGGTCGGGGGTGGCGGCGGTCGCGCTGTCGCGGGACACGGGCGCGCGGCGCGGCTGGGTGATCGCGGATCTCGTGGTGGTGCTCGCGGTGATGGGGGCGACGCGGCTGGTGGCGGACCCGGGCTGGTACTCCACCCATCAGACCCTTCCGACGACGCTGTGGGCGACGAATGCGGTGATCTCGGCGGCGATCCTGCGTGGCCCGGTGGTCGGGGTGGTCGCGGGGTTGCTCGTTGCGGTGACGGATGCGGTGGTCAGCGGACGATTCGACCTGGATCTGGCGCGGGACGCGACGGCCCCGGTGCTGGTGTCGGTGGGGCTGGCGGTCGGGATGGCGGCGAACACGGCGCGGCGGGCGCAGGCGCAACTGGAGCGGGCCGCCCATCTTGCCGCGGCGACCGAGGAACGGGAGCGGCTCGGTCGGGAGGTGCACGACGGGGTGCTGCAGGTGCTCGCGTATGTGCGCCGCCGGGGAAGTGAAATCGGTGGCCCGGCAGCGGAATTAGCGACCCTGGCCGGTGAGCAGGAGGTGGCGTTGCGGGAGCTGATCTCGGAGCAGGCGGCACCGTCCCTCGCGGGCGATGCCGCAGAGGTGGACCTGCGCGCGCTGCTGCGCGTCGAATCCAGCACCGCCGTGTCGGTGTCGGCGCCCGCCGAGCCGGTGGTGATGCCGCGTCGGCGGGCGGAGGAGGTGGCGGCGGTGGTGCGGACCGCACTGTCGAATGTGGAGCTGCACGCCGGCGCGAGCGCGAAAGCGTATGTCCTGCTGGAAGATCTGGGTGGCGAGGTGATCGTGTCGGTGCGGGACGACGGTGTCGGGATCGCGCCGGGGAGACTCGAGGTGGCGGCGTCGGAGGGCCGGATGGGGGTGTCCCGGTCGATCCGGGGCCGGGTGGCTGCGCTTGGCGGGACCGCCACGCTGGACACCGCGGAGGGGGAGGGCGTCGAATGGGAGATCCGGGTGAGCAAGGAGGGGCTGGCGTGACGGAGTCGGTGACGGTGATGGTGGTCGACGATCACCCGATCTGGCGGGACGGGGTCGCGCGGGACCTGGCCGAGCACGGGTTCGAGGTGGTCGCCACCGCGGATGGGGTGGACGCCGCGCGCAGCCGCGCCGGGGCGGTCCGGCCCGCGGTTGTGCTGATGGACATGCAGTTGCCTGACGGCAACGGGGCCGAGGCGACGGCGGCGGTGCTGACGGTCTCGCCCGCGTCGCGGGTGCTGGTGCTCTCCGCGTCGGCGGAGCGGGCGGACGTGCTCGATGCGGTCAAGGCCGGTGCCGTCGGCTACCTGGTCAAGAGCGCGTCCGTTGCCGAATTGGTCGCGGCCGTCGAGGCAACCGCGGCCGGGCAGGCCGTGTTCACGCCGGGGCTGGCTGGCCTGGTGTTGGGGGAGTATCGACGCATGGCGAGCGCGCACGCCGCCGGACCCGATTCCGGCGTCCCCCGGCTGACCGACCGGGAGACCGAGGTCCTGCGGCTGGTGGCGAAGGGGTTGAGCGCCAAGCAGATCGCCACCCGGCTCTCGTTGAGTCACCGGACGGTGGAGAACCACGTTCAGGCCACCCTCCGGAAACTGCAGCTGGCGAACCGGGTCGAATTGACCAGGTATGCCATCGAGCGGGGACTGGACTGAGCGCACCGCCGGGTGCATCAGGAAAACCCCCGGCCGGGCCGGGGGGAACTACTCATGCGCATGGCGTGCCGACGCGACGATGCTCGGATCATGGTCAATGACGGTGGTTCCCAGATCGATCCGCAGTTGATGGGTCGGCTGCCCGGCGAGCTTGCCACGCTCGGGCAGCGGATGCACGAGGTCGCAGCGGACCTGGCCCGGTTCAGGGCGCAGGTGGATGCGTGGGGCGCGGCGGGGCAGGTGCCTCCGGCCGCACCAGCGCAACCGGTGTACCCGCATCCGCCGGGGTACCCGCATGCGTGGCACTCGGCGCCGCCACTGCCAGCAGTGCCGGCAGCGCAACCCGCGCCCGCGCGGGAACCCTGGTGGCAGCGTGACGGACTGGTGAGTCGGGTGCTGGCGGTCGCGGGCGGCGCGGTCACCGTGATCGGTGTCGTGATGCTGCTGGTGCTCGCCGCGCATGCCGGGTATTTCGGGCCGGCCGCGCGGGTGGTGGCGGGTGGGGTGTTCTCCGCGGCGTTGATCGCGGCGGGTCTGCGGATGTCCGGTCGCCGCGGCGGCCGGGTCGGCGCGGTCGCGGCGGTCGGCACCGGCATCGCGGGCGGATTCCTGGACGTCGTCGCCGCGACGTCGTACTACGGGTGGCTGCCGCCCGCGGTGGGCCTCGCGGTGGCGGCGGTGATCGCCTGCGGCGGCATGGTCATTGCGACGCGGTGGGATTCGCAGCCGATGGCGGCGCTCGTCGTGCTGGCGGTGGCGGTCCTTGCGCCGGTCCTCGCGGACGGTGTGACGCCGACACTGCTCGCCTTCCTGCTGCTGGTGCAGATCGCCGGTTTCGTTCCGCAACTCGGCAGGGACTGGCCGTATCTGCATGCGGCGCGCACCCTTCCGGTGGTATTCGCCCTCCTCGCCGCGTTCGCCGCCGCTGCCGTCGGCTCCGATCCGATCGGCCAGCACGGCGGGGTTGCCGCGTCGACGCTCGTTGCGCTTGCCGTGGCGGTCGCCGTTGTCGGTGTCGGCACGGCATTGTCGATGGTCCACCGCCGCGCCGGTGACGGGACCGCGACCGCGATGCTGCCGACGTCGACGGTTCCGCTGTTGTTGTCCGGTGGGGTGCTGGCACGCTGGCCCGAGGTGGCTGTGCAGTGCTCCCTCGCCGCCGCACTGCTCGCCCTCCTCGTTGCCGCGCCCCGACTGCCCGGCCACACCCGCGCAGCCATTGCTGCGGTGGCGGCGGCGGCGACGCTGCAGGCGAGTGTCGGTGCAACGCCGGACGATGCGTTGCCGGTGACGCTGTTGGTGTTGGCGCTCGGCCTGGTCACGATCGCCGGTCGTGCCGGATCCCGGATCGCGTTCGCCGCGGCGGCGGGGTTCGGGATCCTCGGCGCGGCGCAGTTCCACGCCGAGCTGCCGCTCACCGCGCTGGTGAGCGCGGACGGCGTGACCAGCTCGTTCCCGGTGCTCGTCGCGGGAGTGTTGCTGTCGGTGGTCGCGGTCCTGCTGACGGTCACCGCCCGATCTCTCGGCCTGCTCGGCGGTGACCGGGTGGACGCCGCGTGGATCGGGTGCGGTGTGGTGATCGTGTACGCGGGCACGGCCGTCGTGGTGACCGGCGCGGTCGCGATCCTCGGCACCGACCCGGGATTCGTTGCGGGCCAGTGCGCCGCGACGGTGGCCTGGATGGTGCTGGCGTCGGCCCTGCTGCGTTGGGGCCTGACCCGTCCGGATCGCGCCCACCTGGCGCTCGGTTCCGGGCTCGCCCTCGCCGGTGCGGCGCTGACCAAGCTGTTCCTCTTCGACCTCGCGACCCTCGACGGGGTGTTCCGGGTGCTCGCGTTCATCGGTGTCGGACTGCTGCTGTTGGCGGCGGGCGCCCGGTACGCACGCGCGTTCGCGACCGGACCTCGGCCCGGGGCCTGACGGGCACCGGGGGCGGTGCATATCCTGTCCGGTATGGAGGCCAGGGATCTGCGGGTGTCGGATGCGGAACGCGAGTACGTGGGGCAACTGCTCCAGCGGGCGGTGGGGCAGGGGATGCTGTCCCTCGGGGAGTTCAGCGAGCGGATGGACACCGCGCTCGCCGCCCGCACCCGTGGAGAGCTGAACGCGGTGCTCTACGACCTGCCGGGCATCCGCGCGGTGGGGGAGGAACCCGCGGCCGCGCCCACCGCCCCGGCCGCGCCCACCGCCCCGGCCGCGCCCGCCTACGCGGCCGCCGCGCCGCAGGTCATCCCGCCGCAGAACGTGATCCGCGCGAAGATGTCGAGCGTCACCAGGAAGGGCGTCTGGCATGTGCCGCCGACGCTGAGGGTCGAGAACTGGCTGTCCGACGTCACCCTCGATTTCACGTCGGCGGTGATGCAGTCGCAGGTGGTGGACGTGACCGTCGACGGCTTCTGCGGGTCGATCAACCTGATCGTTCCGGTCGAGGCGACCGTCGACCTCAACGGCGTCGACACGGTCGGCGGCAGCGCAACCAACAAGGTGCGCAGCGGCCCGCAGTTCGGGCCGCTGCACCTCGTTGTCCGCGGTCGGGTCCGGTTTGGGTCGGTCACCGCGAAGAACCCGTTCGGCACCGGCCTCAAGCGCCTGCTCGGCTGAGCGCGTTTGGCGGCGCCGTCAGTCCCGACGCTGCCTGGCGAGCAGTTCCCGGACGCTGACGGTCGGCGTCCCGTCGGTGCGCCGATGCCTGCCCGCGTTCGCGTCGTCACCCGCCGCGGACGGCGCCGGGTCCGATGTCGCGCTCGGCGGCGGGGTCGGGGTCGGGGTCGGCGCGGGTGCGGGGGCAGGCCACGGCGCCGTCGCCGGGGCAGGAGCCGCTGGCGCGGGACGCGGTGCCTCGGCCGGTCGCGGGGCAGGCGGGCGCGGTGCCTCGACGGGTCGTGGTGCCGCGGCGGGCCGCGGCGCGGGTGCCGGGGGCGGGGTGGGCGCGGGAGCAGGCGGCGTCGGGCGCGCCTGGGGGGCGGGCGTCGCGCCGTTCGCCGCCGCCGATCCGGGCGCCCCACCCGCGGCGGGGGCGGCCGTCGGCGTTCGCAGACTCGACAGCCAACTCTCGATCGGCCGATCCGCGGAGGTGGGCGGCGGCGTGGGTGTGGGCCGAGGCGCCGGTGCGGTAGGCCGCGGTGCCGGTTGCGGCGGTACCGGACGGGCATCGCGGGCCTGCGGCGCCGGACCGGGCGCTGCCGGGCCGGGAGCGGGCGCTGCCGGGCCGGGACCCGGCTTGGGCTGCGGCCGTACCTGGGGGATCGGCTCGGTCATCGGCTCGCCGACCAGCGGCTCCGCGGTCGCCGCGATCCGGGACGCGGCGGCGGTCCGGGGCGGCAGCACCCGCTCGACCGCCTCGCGGGTCAGCGGCGTGGTCCGTCGGCGGGCCCCGGTCGCCGGTTGCGGCGCTGGGACGCCGACCGCCTCGATCTCGGGGACGTCGTCGGGCATCCGCTCGTCGTCGAGGACCGGCTCGCCGAGGCCGAGGCGCTCCTGGATGCGCTTCATCCAGGCCGGCGCCCACCAGCAGTCGTCGCCGAGCAGCTTCATCACCGCGGGCACCAGGCCCATCCGGATCAGGGTGGCGTCGATGATCAGCGCGGCGATCATGCCGTAGGCGATGTACTTCATCATCACCAGTTCGGAGAACGCGAACGCGCCGGTGACGACGATCAGGATCAGTGCGGCGGCGGTGATGATGCGGCCGGTGTGCGCGGTGCCGACGCGGACGGACTCGGTGGTGCTGGCGCCCTGCGCGCGGGCCTCCACCATCCGGGACAGCAGGAACACCTCGTAGTCGGTGGACAGGCCGTAGATGATCGCCATGATCAGCACCAATACCGGTGACATGATCGGGCCCGGTGTGAAGTTCATCAGCCCGGCGCCGTGCCCGTCGATGAAGATCCAGGTCAGGATGCCGAGGGTGGCGCCGAGACCCAGCGCGGTCATCAGCACGGCCTTGATCGGCAGCACCAGCGACCCGAACGCCAGGAACATCAGCAGCGTGGTCAGCAGCACCACCGCCGTCACCATCAGCGGCAGGTTGTCGAGCAGCGCGGCGATCGAGTCGTGCTCGATCGCGGGGGTGCCGCCGACCAGCACCGTCACCCCGTCGGGAACGTCCATCGATCGCAGGTGGTCGATGGTCCCTTCCGCGTCGTTCCGGTCGACGAGGCCCGCCTTGAAGACGGTGACGCCGTCCTTGGTCGGGTTGTTGATCGTGAACTTCTCGACCAGGCCGGGCGCCTCGCTGGCCTCCTTGACGATCTGGGTCAGCTGCGCGCCCTGCGCGCCCTCGATCACCAGCTTGACCGGCTCGGTGCGGTTGTTCGGGAACAGCTCGTCGAACTGTTCCTGCGCGAGCCGGGTCGGGTTGTCGGGCGGCAGGTAGGTCTCGTTGATGCCACCGAACTTGATGCCGGAGATCGGGATGGTTAGCAGCAGCAGGCCGATCACGATCGGGATCGCGACCTTGAGCGGGTTCCGCATCACCCACTGGGTGATCCGACCCCAGTAGCTGTTCTCGATCTCCTCGGTGGTCTTGGTCTTGCGCATGAATTTCAGGCCGAGCGCGTCGACCCGGCGGCCGAGAATGCCGAGGATCGCGGGCAGCACCGTCACCGAGATCAGGGCGGCCAACGCGACCGCGGCGATCGCGCCGTACGCGACCGATTTCAGGAATCCCTGCGGGAACAGCAGCAGGCCGCTGAAGCTGGCGATGATCATCGTCGCGGAGAACACGACGGTGCGGCCCGCGGTCATCACGGTGCGGCGGACCGCGTCCCCGGTGCTGTAGCCCTCGGCGATCTCCTCACGGAACCGGCTCACCATGAACAGGCCGTAGTCGATCGCCAGGCCGAGACCGATCAGCGAGACGACCGGCGACACGAACGAGTTGACCTCGGTGAACTGGGTGAACAGCTTCACCACGCCGTTCGCGGCGATGATCGTCAGGCCGCCGACAATCAACGGCAGCGCGGCGGCGACGATGCCGCCGAAGATGAAGAACAGCAGCACACCGACCGCGGGGATCGCGAGGATCTCCATCCGCTTGACGTCGTTTGCCATCGTGTCGTTGAGGGTGCCGGTGACCGGCTGCAATCCGGACAACTGCACGTCGATGCCGTCGATGTAGAAGATGTCCCGGATCTCGCGGAAGTTCGCCGCGACCTCGGTGTCGTTGGCGCCGGCGATCGCGACGCTGGCGATCGCGTGTTCCTTGGTTGGGTCGGCCAGCTGCGCGAGCTTGGTGGACCAGTAGCTGCCGTTGAGCTTGAGGATCTGGTCCGGATGGTTGGCGACGGCCTCTTCGAGGTTCTTGGTGATCTTCGCCGCGAACGTCGGGTCGTCGACGGTCTTGCCCTCGGGCGCCGTGTAGAGAAGCACCACGTCCGCGGTGGTGTCGCGGCCGAAGGTGCCGTCGGCGAGCTTCGCCGCGGCAACCGATTCGGAACCGGGGTCGTCCCACCCGCTCTGGCTGAGGTTCTTCTCCAGCCCGAGGCCGTACGCGCCAAGGCCGAGCATCAGCGCGACCATCACCCCGATCACCGAGAATCGGAGGTGGTAGACGAGACGACCCCAGGTAGCGAACACTATTGCACTCCTTGACGTCCGAGGAGCAGGGCGGACAGGGGACGGAACGGCTGCAGCCAGGCACCCTCGTCGGGCAGCGAGTCCAGGCTGACTCGGGGCAGCGGCTCGCGGAACACACCGGGTATGTCCTCGAGATCGACGAACTCGAGGATCTCCGAGGACACCGCCCAGCTGGCATGCTCACGGAAACCGAGCACCTGCACGGGAACACCGCTTGCTGCGATGCCCTCGAGCGGAACCCGGAACGCCTGCCCGTCGGCGGACGCGACCATGACACCGGCCAGCCCGCCATCGCGGGCGCGCAGCGCGATGTGGTCGAGCATGTCGGCGTCGACGTCGCTGTCGTCGTCGATCTTCGGTTTCGCGAACACCGCGAAACCGACGTTCCGCAGTGCCTCGACCCAGGGTCGCACGACGTCGGCGCTGCCGGGCGCGATATTCGTGAACACCGTCGCCTCCGGCTCGAGCCGCACCGGGCTCGTTCCGGCCAGTTCGGCGGTCCGGCCGAGCAGCCAGCGTCCGAGCGCGTCGAACCGGGGCCGGTACGCGGCGGTGGGGCGGCCACCCAGAATTGCGCCGAGCCCCATATCGAGGTTCGGCGCGTCCCAGACCAGCAGTACCCGGCGTGGTGGTCGGGGTTCCCGACCGGTCTCGTCGAGGGCCCCGACCGACTCAGGTAATCGTTCGCTGACGCTCATCCGTTGACCTTTCCCCAGATCATCTCCGTGATCGGACGGCCGACGCGGTGTGCCTTGTCCTCGAACTTCGTGACCGGACGTTCGTGGGTCATCGGGGAGTCGATCACGCCGCTGGCCAGCTCGTCCCAGTCGAGTCGGGTCAACCGCGGTTCGGCGTCGCCTGTCTCGGCTATCCATTCTGCATAGTCGGCGTGGTCGGTGGCCACGTGCAGCAGGCCGCCGGGCGCGAGTCGGTCCGCGAGCAGCGCGAACGTCGGCGGCTGCAGCAGCCTGCGCTTGTGGTGGCGGGCCTTCGGCCACGGGTCGGGGAAGAAGACCCGGGCGCCGATCAGCGACTGCGGTGCCAGCATGTTCTCCAGCACGTCCATCGCGTCACCGCGCAGGACGCGGATGTTGGTGATGCCGTCGCGTTCGATCGACTGCAGGAGTTGGGCGAGTCCCGGCCGGTACACCTCAACGGCCAGCAGGTTGGTCTCGGGTTCGGCCTTCGCCATCGCGGTGGTGGCGGTGCCGGTTCCGCAGCCGATCTCGATGACGGTCGGCGCGTGCCTGCCGAACCACCCGTCGAGATCGAGGGGGGAGTCCGAGACATCGGCGCCGATCGTCGGCCATGTCCGGTCCCAGCACTGTTGCTGGGGGTCCGTGAGGGAGCCGCGGCGGGAGCGGAAACTGGTCACCCGGGGATACAGGCGGGAGCCGCGGTCGGCGGCACCCTCCACCCGGGGTTCGGCGTCATTCACCGGACCATTGTCACGCATGGAGGCCGTTTCCTGCAGCAGGCCCTCAAGGATGGGTTGAGGGTTTCGGGGTCGGCGGCACCGTGGCGCGGGACCGCCGAGGTGGTGCCGCGACCGTCGCTTCGACCACAGAAATTGCCATGACCTGTGACTTTGTTCCCGGCTACGACTGGTCCCTCGGCACCGTCGTGTACCAACTCTTTGTGAACACTTCGACACCGTTCTCGTACGCGACCAGCCGGTCGGCAACGAAGTAGTCGGTCGCCGTGCACGTCATCCGGCTGTAGGTCGCCACCTTCGTGCTCCAGTCGCCCCGGCCGATCGCGTCCGACCGTTCGCACTCGACCACGGTTGCCGTCGGATCGCCCTCCCGGAGGCGGAAGCGGTTCAGTTCGGTTTCGGTGCGGGTCAGCCCGTCGGCCCGGTCGGTGGTGGTGCCGTCCGAGAACGTCATCTCGACGACCTGTGTGCGGGTCACCGGATCCCAGCTGATTGTTCGGGTTGCTGGCACGTCGACGACGTCCAGCGAGCTGGGCGGGTCCGGTGGCGGCGGAGCGGTCGGTTCGCCGTCCGGCGCCGCGTCGACCGGCCGGATCGGCAGCCGCAGCACCCCCGGGTCCGGGGCAACGGTCACCGTCACCGGCTCCGGGGACGGCCACGCCCACGGCCAGAACGAGGCCGAGACGCTGACCCGGACCCGGCTGCCGACCCCGAACGCGTGACCGGTCGCGAACACCGGGACCGTCACCCGGTACACCCGCCCCGGCTCGAGGGGCTCGGGATGCTCGTGACCCGACCGGTGCGTCAGATTGAGCAGGCCCGCCGTCACCAGCCGGGACGTGCCGTCGGGGGTCACCTCGCACAGTCGCACCGCCAGCTGCGCCTGCGGTCGGTCCGCCGAGACCGACAGCTCCACCTCGGACCGCCCGAGGATCTCGAGCCGCTCGGTCAGCGGCGGCGAGTCGAAGGTGTGCGAGCGTCCGTCGTCGGCGGCCTGGTCGCCGGGCCTGCCCGCGAGGTCGCCGAACTGCAGCACGTTGCCCGCCGCCGAGCCGATCGCCAGCGGGGACCGCAGCCGGGTGACCGCGCCACCGGGTTCGGGCGCGACGCCCGACAGGTGCAGGCCGCGGCCGGCGAGCGCGCACTCGTGCGGCGCCCGCCCCTCGGGCGGCCAGACCGGCTCGGTCACCCAGCGCCCCGGCCGCTCGCCCTCGTCGCTGCCGAGCGGGACCGGGTCCGGGATCCAGGCGCGCAGCGCGGGCAGCCGGGTGGCCGCGTCGTCGCTGCCGCGCAGGTGGCAGTCGAACCAGCGCAGGCATTCGCCGATGAAGTCCATCGCCGGCCCGGGGGACGCCTGATGCGGGTAGGTGTGCGCCCAGGGTCCGATCAGGCCCTTCACCGGTGACGAGAGCTCCTCGAGTAGGCGCAGCACCGCGCCGCGGTAGGGGTCGGCCCAGCCGCTGATTGACAGCACGGCGGCGGTGATCGCCCCCGGATTCTCGATCACCGAGCCGTGCTTCCAGTACGCGTCCCTGCGCTGATGCGTGAGCCAGGTGCCGATGAACGACGGCGTCTGCTCCATCCGGGTGAACCATTCGTCCCGCCAGCGGTCCCCGACCACGTCCGGGTCCGGCGGGCGGGCGTTGTAGCAGAGCATGGTCGACGCCCACGGCAGCGCCTCGGACGCCAGCAGCGACCCGCCCAGATAGTGCACGTCGTCGGCGTACCGGTCGTCGGTGGAGCACACCGTCACGATGGCCTTGAGCTGCGGCGGGCCCAGCGCCGCGACCTGCAGTCCGTTGAATCCGCCCCACGACTTGCCGAGCATCGCGACGTTCCCGTCGCACCACGGTTGCGCGGCAAGCCATTCCAGGATCTGCACCGCGTCGTCGAGTTCGGTGGCGTGGTACTCGTCGAGCATGATGCCCTCCGAGTCCCCGCTACCCCGGTTGTCCACCCGCAGTGCGACGTAGCCTGCCTGTGCGAACGCGGCGTGCAGGCTCACGTCGCGGGCGGCGGTGCCGTCGTTCTTGCGGTAGGGGATGTACTCCATCACGGCGGGCTGCGGGTCGGTGACGTCCGCCGGAAACCAGATGCGTGCCGACAGGCGCACCCCGTCCCGCATCGGGATCCACGCAGTGCGCTCGACGCGGACCGGATGGTGCGGACGTGGTGCCGGAATCGGGGTCGACATGGGCACGCCTCCTCGACGGGAACACTCTGCGGGCTCCACCGTCTCACGGCGGGGAGGTCCGCGCCCGCCGAGACGCACTCGGCGGGCGCGCGGCGCTGGCGTCGGCTTTACTGGGACGACCTCACATCAACAGGGACGGGTCCTGCGATGGCACAGTCGAATTCGGAAGACGCGGCGAGCCAGGAGAACACCGGGACCGAGGCGCGGCAGCGGTCCTTCCCCTCCGCGCTGACGGTATTGGCGCTGGTCGCGGTCGTGGTGTGGCTGATCGCCTTCGTCGTGCCGAGCGGGCAGTACCAGCGCGATCCGGACGGGAACCCGATCGCCGGGTCCTATCAGCGGATCGACCCGCCGCTCGACTTCTGGGGCAGGCTCGGCGACCTGCTGATGTCGCCGGTCAACGGCCTCTACGGCATCCAGGACACCGAGACCGGGCAGGTCGCGGCCGACAACACCGGCGACCTGTACGGCAGCGTCGGGGTCTTCTTCTTCGTCCTCGCCATCGGTGCCTTCATCACGATGGTGTTCGCGACCGGCGCCCTCGATCGCGGCATCGGCAGGCTCGCGCACCGGCTGCGCGACCGGGGTGGGCTGATGGTCGTCGGGATCATGGCGCTGTTCGCGCTACTCGGCTCCGTGGAGGGGTGGGCGGAGGAAACCCTCGGCTTCTTCGGGCTCATCGTCCCGCTGATGCTGGCGCTCGGCTTCGATCGGCTGGTCGCGGCCGCCGCGATCCTGCTCAGTGCGGGGATCGGCACGCTGTGCTCGACGGTCAATCCGTTCGCGATCGGCGTCGCCTCCTCGGCCGCCGGTGTCTCGATCGGCGACGGCATCGTGCTCCGCGTCGTCATGTTGATCGTCCTCACCACCGTCACCATCGGCTACGTGATGCGGTACGCGCGCCGCGTCCGCCGCGACCCGGGGCGCTCCCTCGTCGGGTTCCTTCCCGGGGACAAGGAGATCGCCGAGCAGGCCGCGACCGCGAAGGTCGAGCCGCTGACCCGGACCCAGCAGGTGGTGTTGTGGCTGCTGCTCGCGACGTTCGTGCTGATGATCTTCTCGGTGATCCCGTGGTCGAGCGCGCTCACCGGCAATCCCGACGCGGTGCCGTACGGATGGGAGCTGGGGTGGTCGTTCCCGCAGCTCGCGGCCCTGTTCCTGGTCGCGACGATCGTGGTCGGCTGCGTCGCCAGGATGGGGGAACAGAAGGTCAGCTCCACGCTCATCCAGGGCGCGGGCGACTTCATCGCCCCGGCCCTGGTGGTTGCCGTCGCCCGCGGCATCACCGTCATCATGAACAACTCCAAGATCACCGACACCGTCCTGCACTCGCTCGAGAGCGCGGTCAGCGGCGCAACGTCCGGGGTGTTCGTCGTGCTGGTCTGGCTCGTCAACCTGCCGCTGGCCTTCCTGATCCCCAGCACGTCCGGGCACGCGACCCTGGTCATGCCCATCATGGCCCCGCTCGCGGCGTTCGCGGACGTGCCGAGGTCGCTGGTCGTGACCGCGTGGGCGGCGTCGAACGGGTGGATGAACCTGTGGGTGCCGACGAGCGCGGTGATCATGGGCGGCTTGACGTTCGCGAAGGTCGGCTACAACAGGTACCTCCGTTTCGTCCTGCCGCTGCTGGCGATCCTGGCGGTCCTGATCTGCGGGTTCCTCGTGATCGGCGCGATGGTGGCCTGACCGGGCGGCCGATTCGAGCGATCGCCGCCGCGTGCGGCGTCGGGCTGCGATCATGGACCCGCGCCGGGGGAGGGCGCGATGTGTCAGTTCAGGGGGTGACGCGATGGCGTCGACAGGTGCCGGTATCGCCGGCTTCGGGGCGCGGATGGACCCGCCCGATCCGGGGATCGCCGCCGACCTGGCGCGCCGCTGGGCCGCGGTCACCGACCCGATCCGGATCGAGGTGACCGGGCGGGCGGGTGTCGGCCGGTCCGCGCTGGTTGCCGCACTCGGCACGATTCCCGGCGCCGACATCGGTGCGACCGCGGCGTGGGACAAACCCGGCGTCGCCGACCCGGTCCTCACCGGTGACGTCGTTGTCCTCGTCCTGCTGGATCCACCGCGCCGGTCGGACCGGGACTGCGCGGCCGCGGCGGGCGCCCGCCCGGTCCTGGTGCTCGGTAAGGCGGACACGGTTGGCGACGCGGCGGGGGCCGCGGCCCGGGTGTCCGCCGAGTTCCGGACCGAGTGCCTGCCGGTCACCGCGGTGGGCGACATCGCCGGGGTCGAGACGCTCCGCGAGGTGCTCGTCCGGCGGGTGGCCGCCGCCCGCACCGCTCGGGCCGCCGCGCTGCTGGCCCTGCTGCGCGCGTCGGCGCGGGACGGGAGCCGCCGCGACCACGTCGAGAGCTTCCTTGCCTCCGATGACGGGGTGCGGCTTGCTGCCCTCGCCGCGGCGGTGTCCGATCCGGCCGGGCCCGATGCGGTCGGGACCGGGTCCGACCGTGATCGGGCCCGGCAGTGGCGGGTCCGGCGCAACACCGCGCCCGACGCGGCGTCCGCCCGCGCGGCCCTCGCCCTTCATCGTGCGGCCGTCCGGGACGGTGGTCACCGTGCCTGACGGGGACGCCGCGCACGTGCTGGACCGCTGGCACCCGCAGCCGCCGGGCCCGGTGGTTGCCGTCGTCGGACCACCGGGCAGCGGGGTCAGCGCCCTGGCGGTCCGGTTGCGGGCCGTGTTGCCGGACGCCGACGTCGTGGACGGCCACGACCGCGTCGCGGCGGTCACCGTGTTCGTCGTCGCCGCCGCGGCCCCGATCGGTCGGGACGACCTCGACCTCCTCCGCGCCGTTGCGGGGCGCGGGAGTGCGGTCCTGGTCGCGCTGACCAAGGTCGACGCGCACCGGGACTGGGCGGTGGTGCGCGAGCGCGACACCGTCCTGCTCGCCGACCACGCGCCGGGTGTCGAGCCCGCGCCGATCCTGCCGGTGTCCGCGCGCACGGGCCGCGGTCTGCCGGGTCTGCGGGACGCGGTCGTCGCGGCACTGGCCCGGGTCGACCCCGGTCGTGGCAGGCGAGCCGCCCTGGAACGCGCCCGGTCGGTGGTGCGGGGGACCGCGGACGACCTGCGCCGCGACGACGACACCCCGCGGCTGCGGGCCCGGCGGGCGGAGCTGATCGCGGGCCGCGACGAGCCGCGGGCGCAGGCATCGGCGGCGCTGCGGCGGCTGACGGCGCTGGCCAGGGTGGATCTCGCGCATCAGGTCGGGGAGCGGGTCCGGGGGACCGCGACAGCGCTGCGGTCGCCGCTCGATCGCGCGGATCGACCCGGTCTCGCCGGATTCGCGCACCGGGTGCGCGCGGAGGTCGCGGCGCTGACCGTCGAACTCGACGCGGCAACGACCACGGTGCTGACCGAGCTGGGGGCTCAGGTGCTCGGCACGGCGCACCCCGCGCCGGGGCCGCATCGCCCGCCGCCGACGGTCGCGGATCCCGAACCCCGGCACCGGGGTGTCGAGGACCGGATGGTGGTGGTCGTCGGGGCGTCCGCCGGGGTCGGGTTGGGGCGGCTGGTGGCGTCGCCGCTGTCGGGGATCGCGGCCCTCGACCTGATCGTGGCCCCGCTGAGCCTGCTGATCGGCGGCGTCGCTGCGTGGTGGCTGACCCGGATGCGCGGGCTCGCTGCGGATCGCGCGCATCTGCGGCAGTGGCTGGCCGAGACGATGGCGCAGGTGCGGTCGGGGCTCGAGCAGCGGTCGCTGACCCGGCTGGTGGAGGCCGAGGCCACGCTCATCGAGGCGATCGGCGCCGCGCACCGCGTGCGGGTGGCGGCGACCGAACCGGTACTGATCGCGGTGGACCGGGCGCTGCGGGAGAGCGCGACCCGCGCGGCGGGCAGGCTGTCGGCGATCGAGCGGGATCTCGCGGACCTGGACCGCGCGCTGGCGGAACCGGAGGCGGTGCGGGCGCGTCCAATCGGGCAGTGACCGGTCTGCGGGTCGGACCGGCGGGAGCGAGGGGGTCGACGATGCACGACGAGATGCTGGCGATGGGATTCGGCGACCCGCTTCCGGTGACCGTGGACGCGGGCCCGCTCGGCGAGTTCGCGGTCACCGACCCGACCGTCGACCTGAACTCCGACGGTGTTCTCGACACCGCGACGTTCGTCGACTCGGGCGGGGTGACGGTCGCCTCCGACCTCGACGGTGACGGCAGCGCCGACCACCTGACCCGGGTCGAGGACGACGGCGACTACGCGGCGTGGGAGCCGCGGCGGGCGGCCGACGGCACCGTGCACTGGAGCCGGATCGACGCGGGCCGGTTGTGACCGCGGGACCTGCTGTTGAGCGAATTTCCGAAAACGCACAGCAAACTGGACGAATGTCCGTATAAAGGTCGGGTGCGTGACCCCGATCACGCACATGTCACACCTTCACCGGGCCGACCGCGGTGGGATGCGCGGGGCCTGACCTGATCGAAACGGAGATCTCCATGTCCCGATCCTCGATGCGCCGCATCACCGCAGTCGCCGCCTCCGGTGCCCTCGTCGCCGCGGGCGCGGTCGTCGGCCTCGGCCTCGGAACCGGCGTCGCCAGCGCCGCCGATTGCAACCAGTCCAGCAGTGCCAGCAAGAACGACGCCAGCACCTGGGGCATCACGCACACCTACAACCGCTCGGTCAACGTGTCCGAGGCCGCGGGCGGAACCAAGGTCACCTACAAGACCGTCATCGGTACCACCGGCATCGGCAACCCGTACGTCAACACCATCACCGAGTTCGCGCCGGAGGGCTTCGACGCGCCGATCGAGTCGACGATCACCGCGTACAACGCGGTGGGTGGCCAGCAGCCCGAGCCGGTGACCCCCACGCCGAACGCGGGCGGCTGGAAGTTCACCAGCACCGGCTGGTTCGTGAACTCCGGTAACCCGGTCACCCTCGAGACCACCTACCTCGTCCCGAAGAACGCGGTCCCCGGCTCGGCCGTCACCTCCGGCGGCGTCGGCGTCGCGGGCACCGTCGGCGTCGGCACCGAGCTGCCGGGCCTGACCGCCTGCTTCAAGGTGCGCATCCCCAACGCGGGCGAGTCGGTGCTGTCCGTCGCGGACGAGACCGGGCTCGGCTCCGCGGAGGGCCAGCTCAGCTCCACCGGTTCGATCAGTGACGTCCTCGGCGACGCCATCCTGAACGTGATCGAGGGCAGCCTCAGCTGATTCGAGCGCACGACGCCCGAACTGCGGCGGTGACGACCCTGTCGTCACCGCCGCAGTCGTGTCGGGGACCTCGCCCGATCACTGAATCGTTCCTGTGAGCGATCCGACGCGACCCGGTTCCCATCAGACGGACACACAGCGCTAACCTCATAGCAGGACACCCGGCGCCCGCGTCGTCGTCGACCGTGTGAAACCACTCGCACACGGAGACGGAACAGCGGGTAGCGCCCCGCCGAGAGGGGTCAATCGCGCGACATCGAGCACCGTCGGAGGGCGGGGCGCGGTGACACGATTCCGGAACACCCCAGGGAGAGTTTGATGACCTCAGCGACCATTCCAGGTCTGAATGGCACCGACCCCGCGCCCACCTCGCACGGCGAGCTTCTCGCCTGGGTTCGCGAGGTGGCCGAGCTGACGCAGCCCGACCGCGTCGTGTTTGCCGACGGTTCGGACGCGGAGTGGGACCGGCTGACCACCAAGCTGGTCGAGGCCGGCACCTTCACCCGTCTCAACGACGAGAAGAAGCCGAACTCGTTCCTCGGCAACTCCGACCCGTCCGATGTGGCGCGCGTCGAGTCGCGCACCTACATCTGCTCGCGCAACGAGATCGATGCAGGCCCCACCAACAACTGGATGGACCCGGCCGAGATGCGCGGCCTCATGACCGACCTGTACCGCGGCAGCATGCGCGGTCGCACCATGTACGTGGTGCCGTTCTGCATGGGCCCGCTCGGTGCGGCCGACCCGAAGCTGGGCGTCGAGATCACCGACTCCGAGTACGTCGTCGTGTCGATGCGCATCATGACCCGCATGGGTCAGGCCGCCCTGGACAAGCTCGGCACGGACAAGCCGTTCGTGAAGGCGCTGCACTCCGTCGGCGCGCCGCTCGCCGAGGGCCAGGCCGACGTGCCGTGGCCGTGCAACGACACCAAGTACATCACCCACTTCCCGGAGGACCGCGAGATCTGGTCCTACGGTTCCGGCTACGGCGGCAACGCCCTCCTCGGCAAGAAGTGCTACTCGCTGCGCATCGCGTCGGCGATGGCCCACGACGAGGGCTGGCTGGCCGAGCACATGCTGATCCTCAAGCTGATCTCGCCGGAGAACAAGAACTACTACATCGCGGCCGCGTTCCCGTCCGCCTGCGGCAAGACGAACCTCGCGATGATCCAGCCGACCATCCCCGGTTGGCGCGCCGAGACCCTCGGCGACGACATCGCCTGGATGCGTTTCGGTGAGGACGGCCGGCTGTACGCCGTCAACCCGGAGTTCGGGTTCTTCGGCGTCGCGCCCGGAACCAACTACGGCTCGAACCCGAACGCGATGAAGACGGTCGAGGCGGGCAACACGCTGTACACCAACGTCGCGCTGACCGACGACGGCGACGTCTGGTGGGAGGGCCTTGAGGGCGACCCGCAGCACCTGATCGACTGGAAGGGCAACGACTGGACCCCCGAGTCCGGCGAGAAGGCCGCCCACCCGAACTCGCGGTACTGCACGCCGATGTCGCAGTGCCCGATCCTGGCCCCCGAGTGGGACGACCCGCAGGGCGTGCCGATCTCGGCGATCCTGTTCGGCGGCCGCCGCAAGACGACGGTCCCGCTGGTTGCGGAGTCGTTCGACTGGCAGCACGGCACCTTCCTCGGCGCGACGCTGTCGTCCGAGCAGACCGCCGCCGCCGAGGGCAAGGTGGGCGCCGTCCGCCGCGACCCGATGGCGATGATCCCGTTCATCGGCTACAACGCGGGCGACTACATCAACCACTGGATCACCCTCGGCAAGAACGCCGACGCGGAGAAGCTGCCGAAGATCTTCTACGTGAACTGGTTCCGTCGCGGTGCGGACGGCCGGTTCCTGTGGCCCGGGTTCGGCGAGAACTCCCGCGTCCTCAAGTGGATCGTGGACCGCATCGAGCACAAGGCGGGCGCGCAGAGCACCCCGATCGGTTTCGTGCCGACCGCGGCGGATCTCGAGCTGACCGGGCTCGACGTGGTCGCCGCCGACGTCGACGAGGCCCTCGCGGTGAGCGTCGACGAGTGGAAGGCGGAACTGCCGCTGATCGAGGAGTGGTTCGAGTTCCTCGGCGAGAAGGTCCCGTCCGGCGTGCGTGACGAGTTCGAGGCCCTCAAGCAGCGCCTCGGCTGAGCCACCTCCCCGTTTCGGGTGAAGGGCACCTGTGATCGGTCTGACCGGTCACAGGTGCCCTTCACCCGTTTCTGGGGTGCGGTGTGGGGCGGCGGGAGTGGCAGTGGTGGAATACACCTAACGAACAGTGACGCCCGGCGTATACGCAAGGGAGAGGACCCGCTATGAGCCAGATCTACAACAACGTCACCGAGCTGGTCGGGCGCACGCCGCTCGTCCGTCTGAACCGCCTGACCGACGGTGCGCAGGCGCAGGTCGTCGCCAAGCTGGAGTTCTACAACCCGGCCAACAGCGTCAAGGACCGGATCGGTGTCGCGATCATCGACGCCGCCGAGAAGTCCGGCGAGCTCAAGCCGGGCGGAACCATCGTGGAGGGCACCTCCGGCAACACCGGCATCGCCCTCGCGATGGTCGCGGCGGCCCGCGGCTACAAGGCCATCTTCACGATGCCGGAGACGGCATCGACCGAGCGCCGCGTGATGCTGCGCGCGTACGGCGCGGACATCGTGCTCACCCCCGGCGCCGAGGGCATGGCCGGTGCCGTGCGCAGGGCCGAGGAGATCGTCGCGCAGACCGACAACGCGGTTCTCGCCCGCCAGTTCGGCAACCCCGCGAACCCGGAGATCCACTCGCGCACCACCGGCGAGGAGATCTGGGCCGACACCGACGGCGCCGTGGACATCTTCGTCGCGGGCATCGGCACCGGCGGCACCCTCACCGGCGCGGGCCGCACCCTGCGCAAGTACAAGCCCGAGGTCACCATCGTCGGCGTCGAGCCCGCCGACTCGCCGATCCTCACCGGGGGACAGCCCGGCCCGCACAAGATCCAGGGACTCGGCGCCAACTTCGTGCCCGACATCCTCGACCGCGAGATCTACAACGAGATCATCGACGTCGAGTTCCCCGATGCGGTCGCCACCGCGCGCAGCCTCGGCACTGACGAGGGCATCCTCGGCGGCATCTCCGCAGGCGCCAACGTGTGGGCCGCCCTGCAGCTCGCGCAGCGCCCGGAGAATGCGGGCAAGACGATCGTCGTGATCGTGCCGGACTTCGGCGAGCGCTACATCTCCACCCCGCTGTTCGAGCACATCCGGGACTGACGGGCATGGGTGTGCTGGGCACGGTTCGGGAGGACCTGCAGGCCGCGCGCGGCCAGGATCCGGCCGCGCGCAGCAACGCCGAGAACGCGCTCGTCTACTCCGGGCTGCACGCCATCTGGTCGCACCGGGTCGCGCACCGGATGTGGGCGGTGCCCGCGCTGCGCGGTCCGGCGCGGGTGCTGGCCCAGTTCACCCGCTTCCTGACGGGCATCGAGATCCATCCCGGTGCCACGATCGGGCGGCGGTTCTTCATCGATCACGGCATGGGTGTGGTGATCGGCGAGACCACCGAGATCGGTGACGACGTGATGCTCTATCACGGCGTCACGCTCGGCGGTCGCTCGCTGGCGCGGACGAAGCGGCACCCGACGATCGGCAACCGCGTCACGATCGGGGCTGGCGCGAAGGTCCTCGGCCCGGTCGTGATCGGGGACGACAGCGCCGTCGGGGCGAATGCCGTTGTCACCCGCGATGTTCCGGCCGACTCGATCGCGACCGGAATCCCGGCGAGCGTGCGGCACCGCAGTGGACGCCAGCACGAGCAGCTCGTCGACCCGAACAGCTATGTCGACCCGGCGATGTACATCTGAGTCGGTTCGGTCTCCGAACGATCACGATCCGGGCCGGACGCCGGTGTGGCGCGGGCCGGTCCGGCCGCGGCGGTGTCACGATCGCGGAGGCCGGCCGCGCCTCGCGGGCGGTGACTTCGGGAGGCGTTGACATGGACGTGGGTAGGACGACGAAGACGGCCGTTGCGGGTGCCGCGGTGGCCGTGATGGCGACCGGTGCGGTGCTGGCCGGTGCGGGCACCGCCGCGGCGGCCGACCGCTATTCCGGCCCCGAACTCTCGGTCGACCAGGGCGACATCGATGGCAAAAACGTGAAACTGAACCTGACGAACCCGAACCGGGTCAACGGACTCCTCGACGTCAGCACCTGCACCTCGGCGTTGCTCAACGGGCAGCAGGCGCTGGCGGCGTTCATCGCGTACAACACCCGCGACTACGCAGGCCTGGTCCGGATCATGCTCGAACCGGGTCTGACGGCAGGCCCGAGCGCGACCAACTCGGTGCTCGAACCCGGACCCAACGGCGCATCGCGGACCGTCGACGTCGCCGACGGCGTTTACGCCTACCTCGGGACCTGCGGCGGGACCGATACCGTTCTCGACCCCGACAACATCGGGGTCTCGTTCCTGCCGGTTATCGTCCCCGACGGCATCGGCAGCATCGCCCCGGTCCTTGACTTCGGCGGCACCGCCCTCGGCGCAGGCATCGGCAGCGCCGACCTGCTGCCGCTGCTCACCGGGTAGGTCGGATCGCTCAGTCGCCGGGGGTGAGGGCCGGGTCGCCGGGCGTGGACAGCGACAGCACGGCGCGGCGGATGTTCGGGTGTCGCTCCAGGCTGCGCTCACAGTGGTCGAGCAGCTCCGCGACGGTGTGCTCGGCGACGTCTCCGACCAGGTCGACCGCGCCGACGAGGAACACCTGACGCGGACCGAGGTACTCCATCCGCAGCATCGTCACCCGCTCCACCTCGGGCAGGTCGAGCAGGGCCTCAAGTCCGGCGGCACGCAGCCGCGGTGAGGCCTCCTCACCGACGAGGAACCGCCGGTTCCGGTCAATGAGAATCACCGCGATCACCCCGAGCAGGACGCCGACCAGGATCGAGCCGATCGCGTCCGGGACGGGGGATCCGGTCAGCTGGTGCAGCAGCACACCCGCGAAGGCGATCACCAGCCCGATCAGGGCGGCCGCGTCCTCGGCGAACACCGCCCGGACGGTGGGATCCGAGGTCTTCAGCGCGTGCTCGAGGACGTCCCGGTCGGCGGACGCGGCCTCGGACCGCACCTGCCGGAATGCCTGGGCGAACGAGATGCCCTCGAGCACCAGCGCGATGCCCAGGACCGCGTAGGCGACGCCGAAGTCGGACGCCGGTTCCGGGGTGATCAGTTCCTGGATGCCGTGCGTGATTGACACGCCTGCACCGAGCGCGAACAGGCCGAGCGCGGCGAACATCGACCAGATGTACGCCTCCCGTCCGTAGCCGAGCGGGTGTGCCCGGTCCGCGGGATGCCGCGACCGCCTGCCCGCGATCAGCAGCAGCACCTCGTTGCCGGTGTCCGCCCACGAGTGGGTGGCCTCGGCGACCATCGACGCCGACCCGGTCACCACGGCGGCGATCGTCTTGGCGACGGCGATCGCGGCGTTCGCGCCGAACGCCAGCAACACGGTCAGCGTGCTCTCCTGGTCGCCGCCCACCGCGGGGTCGCGTTCGGTCATCGTTGAACGATACGGCGGCGGGAGGTCATTCGGCCGACCGACACGGGTCGGCGGGGGCCGGGACGGGATCGGCGACAATCCTGCGGTCCGCCTGATTCGACGGTGCCCCGGCGCTTATCCTCTGTCCGTTCCCTCGGCGCCGCGTCCCCCTGTGCGGCGCCGTCTCCGTACCTACACCCAGGAAGGGCCACGATGCCCAGTACCACCCCGAACAGGATCGTCGGCGGCGCAGCCGTCGCCGCCGCGACCGCAGCCGCGCTGGCGTTCGCGCTGCCCGCGACGGCCGCGGCCGCGCCGACCACGCAGCCGCCCACCGTCGTCGCGTCCTCGAGCGACACCAGCATCACCATGAAGGTCACCAATACCAACGCCTGGGACATCAACGTGCCGTGGTGCCAGGCGTTTGTCGTGAACGCCGCGGAGGTGCCTGCGGTCGTGGACGATCCGACGCATCTCTTCGATCCGGGTGTGCTGGTCTACCCGGCGCTCAGCGCACCGCTGTCGATGTTCGGCGTCGCACCGAAGTCGACCGTGACGAACACGGTGAACGACCTCGAACCCGGCGTCTACGGGGTGATCGGTGGCTGCGCAAGGGCATTCGACCTGATTCATCCGGTGCTCGGCGAGCCGCAGATGATGCAGGTCGGGCTGCTGCCCGGCGGCAGCAGCGACGGCAGCACCGCGATGACCCTCCCGTTCGGTAGCTGAGCCGGGCGAGACGACGAATGCGCGCCTGCACCTGAGCGGTGCGGCGCGCATTCGCGTCAGGGGTGCGTCAGGCGCCGTAGCCGGCGGGCATCAGCACGGACTTGAGCTCGCAGTACGCGTCGAGACCTTCGGGGCCGTTCTCGCGGCCGATGCCGGAGTTCTTGTAGCCACCGAACGGGGAACCGGGATCGAAGGCGTACCAGTTGATTCCGAAGGTTCCGGTGCGGATCTGCTTGGCGACCTCGAGGCCCTTCTCGATGTCGGTGGTGTACACCGAGCCGGCAAGGCCGTAGTCGGAGTCGTTGGCGATCTTGATGGCCTCGTCGAGGCTGTCGTACGCGATCACCGACAGGACCGGCCCGAAGATCTCCTCGCGGGCGATGGTCATCGAGTTGTCGACGTCGGCGAAGATGGTCGGCTCGACGAAGTAGCCCTTCTCCAGCCCGGCCGGGACGCCGCCGCCCACGACGAGGCGGGCGCCCTCCGCCTTGCCCTTCTCGATGTAGCCGAGCACCTTGTCGCGCTGCGCGGCGGTGATGATCGGGCCGAGCTGCGCGGTCGGGTCGTCCGGCATGCCCATCGGCAGGAACGCGACGAAGTTCTTCATCGCCTCGACGATCTCGTCGTAGCGCGAGCGCGGCGCCAGGATCCGGGTCTGGCCGACGCAGGCCTGCCCGGAGTTCATCAGGCCGGACAGCACCAGCATCGGGGTGGTCGCGGCGACGTCCATGTCCTCGAGCAGGATCGCGGCCGACTTGCCGCCGAGCTCGAGCGAGCAGCGCTTGAGGTTCTGCGCGGCGATGGCACCGATCTTGCGGCCGACCGCGGTGCTGCCGGTGAAGGTGACCTTGTCGACGTCCGGGTGCGAGATCAGGTACTCACCGGTCGCGGCGCCGCCCGGCACGATGGACAGCACGCCCTCGGGCAGACCCGCCTCGGTGAAGATCTCCGCGATGACGTTCGCGCTCAGCGGCGTCTCGGGGGCGGGCTTGAGCACCATCGTGCAGCCGGCCAGGATGGCGGGCGCGAGCTTGTTGATCATCAGGAACAGCGGGACATTCCACGCGATGACCGCACCGACGACGCCGACCGGCTCACGGAACACCTTGGTGGTACCGAAGACGCCGGTGCGCTCCTCCTCCCAGGGGAACGAATCCACCAGTCCCGCATAGGCGTTCAGTGCGGCGAGGGTCGGCGTCTTCTGCATCAGCTCGACACCGGCGCGCGGGGCGCCCATCTCGGAGGTGATCACCGTGCACAGTTCGTCGGTGCGCTCCTCGATCAGCTTGGCGACCTTGGTGAGGATCTCGGCGCGCTGCGCGGGCGAGGTCTGCGGCCACGGGCCCGACTCGAGGGCGGTGCGGGCGGCGCCGATCGCGGCGTCGATGTCGGCGGGGGCGGCGACCGGCACGCTGCCGACCCGCTCCTCGGTGGCGGGGGAGAACACATCGAGGCGTTCGGAGGTGGCAGGGGCCACCCACTGGCCGCCGATGTAGAGCTTGTCGTAGTCGGTCATCAGTACTTCCTTGCTGGTGTCGGGTCGGTGGTCGGTGGTGCGCTGTCGGAGCGGGCGTGCCCCGCGTCGGTGGTGGTCACGGCACCCGCTCCCAGTAGGCGCCGTCGAGCATGTCCTCGAGGGTCCTGCGGTGCATGATCATGTCGTCCGGATCGCCGGGGGCCGCCGCCTGGCCGAACGCGATCGCGCGGGACTGCACGCGGAACATGATCGTCGCGTGCCGCAGTGCCGCGTAGACGCTGTAGTAGTCGAGGTGCTCGGGGGTGTGCCCGGTCGCTGCCGCGTACCGGGCCGCGACGTCCTCCCTGCGCAGGAAGTCCGGCAGGCCCGGCAACCCCGCGACACCGGCAAGGTCCTCGAAGAACCTGTGCAGGAACACCATCCACGCCACGTCCATCTCCCGCGGGCCGAGCGCGGCCATCTCCCAGTCCAGGACGGCAACCGGGGTGAAGTCGCGGTACATGATGTTGCCGATCCGCGAGTCGCCCCAGCACAGCACCGCGGGGGACGGGTCGGCGGGCACGTTCGCCTCCAGCCAGTCCAGGGCCCGCTCGATCAGGGGGGACCGCGGTCCCTGCGCGGTCGCCCACTGGTAGTAGCCGCGTTGCCGGGCCAGGTGCGCCCGAAACGATTCCTCCGCGGTGGTGCCCGCGTCGTGCAGGCGGAGGAACGCGAAGTGTGTTGCGGGATCGGGGATCGCGTGCAACTGCGCGAGGATGTCGACGGACGCGTCCTGCAGCGTGCGGCGCTGTTCGGCGCTGGCGTCGAACAGCCACGAGGGCCCGAAGTTGTAGGGCATGACATCCGGTGGGACGTCACCGTCGACCCGCTCCATTACGAAGAATGGCGCCCCCAGCGCGCTGGGGTCCGGTTCGGACCAGTAGACGGCGGGCACCGGGACCGCGGACAGGTCGCCGACGGCCTTCATCACCGCGAACTGGGTGTCCATGTCGTAGCTCGGGAACACCGGCATCGACGTGGTGCCCGGCTCAATCCGGGCCACCAGGTGGTGGCGGCCGCGGCTGCCGTGCTCGGTCCACTCCGCGTCGACGAGGACGGTCTCGCTCGACATCCCGTTGGCGTCGGGGAGGCGGACGCCCCGCACGCGGGCGTCGGCGTCGTCGGGCAGCCTGCCGGTCAGCCAGGACTGAAAGGCCGCGCGGAGGTGGTCGGTGTCGCGTTGGGAGTCCCGCGGGCGGGCGACCTCCGAATAGTCGTCGCCGTCGCCAAACGGGGTTTCTGCTGCGCTCACGGTGCCCTCGTTCCGTCGTCCCCGCGGACGAGGCGGGGCGCCCGGCCATCGAGGCAGAGTGTGGTGAGCAGCACACTAGAACACGTTACAGAGTTCCGGGGCCGAAATCAGCCCCCATTCCGGTTGAACCTGTAACGAAATTGGGAAGGGCTAGTCGACCAGCGTCAACGCGCCTGCACCGATCAGCGTCGCCCGACCGCCGAGCGCCGCGGGCACGATCCGCAGGCCGCGGCTGAACGACAACCGCGCGTGCCGCGCCGCCGCAGCCCGCATCGGCTCCCACAGCGCCGGGCCGGCCTGCCCGAAACCACCGCCGACCACCGCCAGATCCAGATCCAGCAGCGCCGCCGACGACGCGATCGCGGTCCCCACCGCCGTCCCGGCTCGGTGCAGCGCCGCAACGGCGGTCGGTTCGCGGTCATCCGCGGCCCGCGACAGCTCCAGCCCCGTTGACCCCGCCCACCCGCGGGCGTTCGCCCACCGCACCGCGGACGGGCCAGACGCGACCGCCTCCAGGCAGCCGACCCCGCCGCACGCGCACGCGACGTCCTCCGCGCCGGGCACCACCACGTGCCCGATGTGGCCCGCGTTGCCGGTGCGCCCACCCGCGATGCGCCCGCCGAGCAGGACGCCGCCGCCGACCCCGGTCGAGACGATCATCCCGATCTGGTCCGGTGTCCCCCGGCCTGCACCGAACCGGTACTCGGCGAGCGCGGCACACGCGCCGTCCATCGCGAGGGTGATCTCGGCGTCCGGGAACAGCGACCGGACCGCCTCGACGAGCGGGAATCCGGTGCGCCACTCCGGCACGTTCAGCGGCCCGACCACCCCGGCGTCGACGTCCACCGGCCCCGCAGCCCCGATCCCGACCCGGCGCACCCGTCGGCCGTCCGCGACCTGAACGAGCAGCCGCTCGGCCGCCTCCCACACGCCGACGGCGGGCGTCGCGACGCGCTGCTCGGCGACCAGCGTGCCGTCCGCCCGAACGCGGGCCGCCGCGAACTTGGTGCCACCGATGTCCAACGCGAGAGCCGCCACCCGGGCAGCGTATTCGGCTGCGCCGACCGTGCGTGATGTGCACCCCGACCGGGGTGCACATCACGCACGGGTGCTGGTCAGCGCCTGCGCAGGACGAGAAAC
>NZ_JBSGXD010000012.1:87171-106282 GCF_053609225.1 Rhodococcus sp. NPDC054953
AACTGTTTCAACGAGGGGGCAAACCGGAGGGCGCACTACCGGGGCAGTTTTTTCGCTTGCCCAGATCTGTTGTGTTGTACACCCCGCCGGGGGCCACCCCCCCCCACGGTTGCTGGTCAGCGCCTGCGCAGGACGAGGACCAGATTGGAGACCAGGAACTCGCGGACCACGGGAACCCTGACCAGCCACCAGGCCCAGCGCGGGTGGTAGCGGGGGAACGCGGCGAGCAACTCGCCGTCCGTGGCCGAGCGGGCCCACCGCAGCCCGTCGGCCGCGCCCACCTCGAACAGCGACACACCGAACCGGTTCTTTGGCTCCTTGCCGTGCTTGCTGGCGTACCGGCGGGCCGCGTACTCCCCGCCGAACGCGTGCCACGGCCCGGTCTCATGCCCGCCGAACGGGCCCCACCACAGCGTGTACGAGAGCACCATCAGCCCGCCCGGCCTGGTGACCCGCAGCATCTCGTCGGCCATCGTCCACGGCTTGGGGACGTGCTCGGCGACGTTCGACGAGAAGCAGATGTCGACCGACGCATCCCGCACCGGCAACGCCATCCCCGACCCGCGCAGCCCACCGTGCGCGGGCAGGCCCGCCGCGTGCATCTCGGACGGATCCGGCTCCACCGGCACGTACGTCGCGCCTGCCGCGCGGAACGCGTCCGCGAAGTAGCCGGGTCCACCTCCGACGTCGAGGACCGTGGTTCCCGCGAGCGACCCGCCGGTCGCGCCCGCGTACAGGTCGCCGATCAGCTCCAGCGAATCGGTGGCGAGGGCGCCGTAGAAGAGGTCCGGATCGGTCTGCTCGTACTTGAAATCCGACAGCAGGCGCACCGATCGGCGCAGGGTGGCCCGGCGGGCGAAGAGGCGGGTCACGGGGAGCGCGGTCACGGGGCGCCAGCCTATCGGCCCCGCCTCGCCTCGCGCGGACCGCACCATCACCGGCTGCCGAGCCGATAAGGTGTGCAACGGCCGCCGCCGCGGCCGACACGCCCGAGGGTCCAGGAGTAGTGCCGTGCGCGAGGTTCTGTTGTTGTGCTGGCGGGACACCGGTCACCCGCAGGGCGGCGGCAGTGAGCGCTACCTCGAGCAGGTCGGCGCCGGGCTCGCCGCCCGCGGCATCACCGTCACCCTGCGCACCGCAGGCTATCCGGGCGCGCCCCGCGAGGAGGTCGTCGACGGCATTCGGATCAGCCGCGGCGGCGGCAGGTTCACCGTGTACCCGCGGGCGCTGGCCGCGATCCTCGCTGGCCGGTTCGGGTTCGGCCCGCTCAAGGGCATCGCCCCGGACGCGGTCATCGACACCCAGAACGGCATCCCGTTCTTCGCGCGCCTGGTCAGCGGCGCGCCGAGCACGGTCCTCGTGCACCATTGCCACCGCGAGCAGTGGCCGGTCGCCGGCCGACTGGTCGGGAAGATCGGCTGGTGGGTCGAGTCCCGGCTGTCCCCGCGACTGCACCGCACGAACCAGTACCTGACGGTGTCGCTGCCGTCCGCCGAGGAACTCCACGCGCTCGGCGTCCACCGGGACCGGGTCGCCGTGGTCCGCAACGGCGTCGACCCCGTGCCCGCGGCAGCCCCGACCGGGGACGCCGCCGCCCGCACCGACCACCCGAGCATTTGCGTGCTGTCGCGGCTGGTGCCGCACAAGCAGATCGAGGACGCGCTCGCCGCGGTCGCGACCCTGCGGGACCGGATCCCCGGCCTGCACCTCGACGTCGTCGGCGGCGGGTGGTGGGAACAGAACCTGCGGGAGAGCGCGGCCGGTCTCGGCATCGCAGACGCCGTCACGTTCCATGGCCACGTGCCCGAGCAGCGCAAGCACGAACTGCTGTCTCGGTCCTGGGTGCACGTGATGCCGTCCCGCAAGGAGGGCTGGGGGCTCGCGGTGATCGAGGCGGCGCAGCACGGCGTCCCGACGGTCGGCTACCGCAGTTCCCGCGGCCTCACCGACTCCATCGTCGACGGGGTCACCGGTGTCGTCGTCGGCGGCGACACGGTCGACGCGGCGGAGGACGTCGCCGCCCTCACCGCCGCCGTTGGGGAGTTGCTCGGGGACGCCGCGCGGCGGGCCGAGCTGGGGGAGAAGGCCCGGGGACGCTCGCGTGAGTTCTCCTGGGCGCAGACCGCGGCCGGGGTGCATCGGGTGCTGGCCGCGTCCGCGGCGGGCGGCTACGTGTCCGGGCTGATCGGGCCGGACGTCCTAGTCGACGCTGGCGCGGCGGGCGCCGAGTACGCACCCGAGGGCGCCGCCCGCTAGCAGCGCCGCCCACACCAGATGCGCGGCGACCAGCACCCGCCGCTGCGTCGCCGATTCCGGCGCGAACGCGACCCAGCCGGGCAGCCGGTACAGCGCCAGGTGGTCGTCGTCGTACACCAACTCCAGGTCGGCAAGCAGGTCGGTGTCGCCGGGGACCCCGGGGGTGTCCTTCTCGACGAGAACCCACCCGACGCCGAGCAGGGCGAGGTCGTCGGGGGTGCCGCCGCCGACGAGGACCAGTTCGATCTCCGCCGCCCGGCCGCCCTCCCCGGTGATCTCGACGAAGCTGGGCCCGGTGAACGTCGGCTCCTGCGGCAGGACGAGCAGCCGCCCGGTCTGCGGGACATCGAGCGGCAGCATCCGCGGCGCCGGATCCAGCACCGGCGCGGGGCCGGAGTACGGAAACCGGCGGAACGTCCCCGCGGGCAGCACCGCGACGTCGCTGGCCGCCCCGTCGAGCAGTGCCGCCACCCGCTGCCACGACGCCGGGTAGTGCACCGGCCGCACTGCGCCCCCGACCCCCAACGCCAGGTCCGGCAGCGCCGCCAGCACCGCGACGATCGCGACCGCGGCGGCCACCCCGGTCCGTGGCCGGTGCGCAGGCCGGTCCGGGGCGAAGACGCGCGCCGCCGTCCGCGCGAGTGCGCCGACCCCGGCGGCCGCGGCCAGCGCGTAGAACGGCACCGCAAGCGCCACCCACTTCTGGGCGTCGCGCAGCAGTCCGTAGCCGGGCACGTGCACGACCGCCCACTCGCCTGCCGCCAGCCCCCACCCGGTCGCGGCGAGCGCGGGCAGCAGCACCGCCGCCGCCGCGAGCGCCGCCACCGCGACCAGCACCGGGTTGCCGCGACGGCGCACCAACGCGGGCAGCCCACACGCGACGACGGCCAGCAGCATGACGGTGCCGACCAGCGCCCACCCGGTGGCCCGGCTGCCGGGCACCGCCGCCGCGTTCCAGATGCCGCCGAGGCCGGCGAGGCTGCCGAGCGTCGCGAGCCCCGGTTCCGCGCGGGCCGCGAACGCCGCGACACCGGCCGGGTCCGCGCCCTGCGCGCCCGCACCGGACAGCACGGTCGCGGTCAGCCACGGCGCCGACGCCGCGACGGCGAGGAGCACCCCGACCAGCACCCGCGGGCCGCGGCGGCTGCGACCCCCCGGCACCGCGAGCAGGACCAGCAGCAGCGTCGCCGCGAGCACCGCACCGGTCGGGGTGAGTCCCGCCGCGGCCAGGGCCAGGGCGGGCGGCGCGACCACCGCGGCGGACCGGAGGCGGGCGGTGCCGCGGATCCGCACCGCCGCCACCACGATCCACGGCAACGCCGCATACCCGGTCAGCAGGCTCCAGTGTCCCTGCAGCAGCCGCTCGGCGACGTACGGGTTCCACAGCGTCACCGTCGACGCGAGCAGCCTGCCGCCGAGCCCGACCGTGGGCAGGGTCGCGGCGACCATCCGCGCCGCACCCCACCCCGCCGCGACCAGCGCGAGCAGCAGGATCGTCTTCACCACCAGCCCGCCGTCCAGCACCGTCGACAGCGCCGCGACCGCCGCGTCCTGCGGCACCGCCCGAGCCGCCGCGTCCGACAGACCCAACGCCGAATCGGTCAGATACGACCGCGGTGTGCTCACCGCGTCCCGCAGCAGCAGGTAGCCGGGGCCGAGCAGGGGACCGAGGATCAGCAGCGCCAACAGCAGGCTGTATCCGGGCTCGGCGACCCGGTGGAGCCACACGGGCCGCGCGATCATGGGGCCACGCTAACGGATGCGATCATGGGCGGATGACACCTCGCCCCGCTGCCGGTTCCGCGGTGGCCGGGATGACGATGGTGACCGCGGGCTCGATGACCGCGAACGCCCTGTCCTACCTGCTCGCGCTGCTGGCCGCTCGGTGGCTCGGGCCCGCCGGCTACGGGGAGTTCGCGGCGCTGACCGCCGCCCAGCTCGTCCTCGCGGTGCCCGCCCTCGCCCTGCAGACCGTCGTCGCGCGGGACACGGTCCTCGGCAGGGACGCGGCGACGCTGCGCAGGCTCGGGATCCGATGCACCGCAATCGTCGCGGTCGTCGCCGCGGCGCTGGTGGTGCCGATCGCCACCGTCCTCGACACCGGCGTCGCCGCGACCGCCGCCGCCCTCCTCACCGCACCGATGCTGGTGCTGCTCGCCGGGGAGCAGGGGCTGCTGCAGGGCACCGGCCGGTTCGGCGTGCTCGCCGCCCTGCTGGCCGTAGCCGGGATCGGGAAGGTCGGTCCCGCGATCGCGGTCCTGCTGCTCGGTGGCGGACCGGGGACCGCGCTGACCGCGTCGGCCGTCGGGACCGGGGCGGTCGCGGTCGGAGCCCGGGTCCTGGCCGGCATCGCCGGGGGCACGGACGACGCGCGGCGGGCGATCGGCGTGATGGCGGTGCTGCGGGCCTCGCAGGTGCAGCTGGCGCTGATCGTGCTGTCGTCCGTGGACGTCCTGCTTGCGCGGGTGGTGCTCGGGGAGGAGCAGGCCGGGCAGTACGCGCTCGGCGCGGTCGCCACCAAGGTGGCGTTCTGGCTGCCCGCCGCCGTCGGGGTGGTGCTGTATCCGAGGATGGCGAGCCCGGAGCACTCGGCGGGCGCGGTCCGGTCCGCGCTCGGGGTGCTGGTCGGGATCGGCGCCGTCACCGTCGCCGGGGCCGCGGTCGCGGCGCCGCTGGTGCCTGCGCTGCTGGGGGAGGCGTACGCGCCCGTGCGTGGACTGCTGTGGGCGTTCGCGCTGAGCGGCGCCTGCCTGGCCGTCCTGCAGGGCGCGCTGCTGTCCGCGATCGCCCGCGAACGTACCGCGCTTGCCGCGGTCGCCTGGCTGGGGCTGGCAGTCGAGGTCGTTGTGGTGCTCACCGCCGTCACCGGCATGGCCCAGCTGATCGCGGTCGCGGCCACCGTCGCCGCCGTCACCGCGGTCGCGGCGAGCCTGCTGGTCCTGCGCGGGGCGGGCCGCCCCGCCGCTCTCGCGGCCCCGCCTGCGCCGTCCTGACGGGCGCCCCCCGGTCTGCGCCCTCGTCACCCCACCGTGCACCTTCCCGAATGGCGGATTCGGTCAGTCAGACCGATCGAATGGCGGATCCGGTCAGTCAGACCGATCGAATGGCGGATCCGGTCAGTCAGACCGACCGAATGGCGGATTCGGTCAGTTAGACCGACCGAATGGCGCATTCGGGAAGGAGCGGGCGGCGGCCCCCTCCGGGTGACCGCACCCGAGTACTCGAGGACTCGAGGGACGCGAAGGGCCCGCACTCGCGTGAGCGAGTGCGGGCCCTGTGCTGCGTGCGCTACAGGCGGGTAGTCGGCGGATCCTGATCCGGCTTCACCTGCGGGATCTCCATCGTCTCGTCCCCGGAGTAGTCGTGCCGCGGGATCATCTCGGTGTCCGGATCGGAGTAGCCGCCCTGGTAGGTGTCCGGCTCCGGGCCGCGGCCCGACTCCGGGTTGACCGGCGTTCCGCCCGCGACGGCGGGCTTCGCGCCGCCCCGTCCACCGCGGGTGCCCAGGAACAGGCCCGCGGCGAGGGCGATCACGCCGAGAACCGCCGCGACGATCGGCACGGTACGACCGAAGACGGCGAGCTTGTCCTGGCCGTCCTTGGCCTGCTGGACCTGGTACTCGATGGTCTCCTCATCGAACGGCAGCGTCGCCTTGAGGACGGTGACCTCCGGCTTGCCCGCGGTGCGGGAGTAGTACTGGAACAGCTTCTCCTGGCCCTTGACGACGACACCGGTGACCGGGTCGACCCACACGTCGCGCTCGTTCTCGTACCAGCGGGTCATCGTGATGGGGGCGGCGCCACCCTCGACACCCCAGGTGTCGGCGGGCAGGGCGAGCTTGTTCGTCGGGGAGGAGACGACCTTCGACAGGTCGACGGGGCCGACCTTCTGGCTGTAGTGGTACACCTTCATCCCGTTGACCTCGGTCTCCTCGACGAAGTCGATGTCCTGCGTCGTGCGGGAGTTCAGGTCGAAGTACGGGTACGCCTTCTGCTCGGCGTCGAACGGCCACTTGTACTGCAGGCCGGTGTGCTCCACCTCTTCGGCGGGCTTGTTGGCGTCCGTCTGGATGGTGCCGATCGGGTCCTGGATCGGCATGGAGGTGACGCGGTCGAGGGTGACCCGGTCGACGGTGGCGGTCAGCAGGCCGGTGTCGCCCTGCTTGTCGGTGCGACGGAGCGTCTGACCGGCCTGGACCGTGATCCGGTCGGCGTCGGACGGATCGACGACCGTGACGTAGCGCTGCGCGACGAGCGGGACATTCGTGTCGACCACGGCGCGGCCGGAGGTCAGCGACTTGGCGTCGAGGACGTCGCCGTTACCCGCGGCGATCGTGGTGACCTCCAGGTCGAGCGGGGTCTTCTTCAGCTTGCCGACGGTGTAGGTCGGGATCAGCAGGGCGGCTGCCAGTAGGAATGCGCCGAGCCCCACCAGAATGCAGGCGAGTGTCCTGCTCGGCCCTGAGCGTTCCGCCATACCGAATCTCCTTCGTCTCCTGCTGGGCCCGTTCCCGAGCCACCCCTGGATGCGGTGACTGGCGCCGCATCGATCGCAGAGTGCCCGAATCGTGACACCCAGTGAGCCCAGACAGTAACAGTGTCACGGCCCCGATTGCGCTGGCACGCCAGATTTCGAGCGCCGTACGAAACTCGTCGGTACGGCCTATCCGCCGGTCGCCGGGCACACTGGACGCGAAATGGATACCACCACACGCGCCGCAGTTCCCGCCCTCCCGGACGCCCCGCACCGGGCGACCCGAGGCTTCGTTCCCGCACTCGAGGGCATGCGCGGACTCGCCGCGCTCGGCGTGTTGGTCACCCACGTCGCCTTCCAAACCGCCGCGACGGACCTCCCCGTCCTTGGCCGGGTGTTGGGCCGGTTCGACCTCGCGGTTGCCGTCTTCTTCGCGCTGTCCGGTTTCCTGTTGTGGCGCCCCCATGCCGCCGCGGCGCGCGGTCTCGGCGACCGGCCAGGAACCGGCCGGTACTTCCTGCACCGCGCGGTCCGGATCCTGCCCGCCTACTGGGTGGTGGTCGTGGTGGTCCTGATCTTCCTGCCTGCGGCGGGCGGCGGGTGGAAGGTCTGGGCGGCGAACCTGGGGTTGGTGCAGGTGTTCGTGCCGCTGACCCTGACCGACGGCCTGACCCAGATGTGGAGTCTTTCGGTGGAGGTGGCGTTCTACGCGCTGCTGCCGCTGCTGGCGTTCGCGCTGGTCCGGTTGCGGGGTGCGGCGGCGCGATGGCGGATCCCCGTTCTGCTCGCCGCGTCCGCCGTCAGCCTGGGGTGGTCGTTCCTGCCCGTCCCCACTCCCGACGGCATCCACGCCGACAACTGGCTGCCCGGATACCTGCCGTGGTTCGGCGCGGGCATGCTGCTCGCGGAACTGGTGATGCTGCCGGACGGTCCGGTGCACCGGTTCCTCCGCCGCCGCGGGGTGATGATGGGAATCGCGGTCGTCGCGTTCGCGCTCTCGTGCACCGACCTCGCCGGGCCCGAGGGCCTCGTGCGTGCCGAGCCGTGGCAGTACGCGGTCAAGACCGTCCTCGGCGCGACCCTGGCGTTCGCGCTGCTCGCCCCGTTGGTGGTGGACGACGGCACCCGGCATCGCCTGCTCGCGGGACCCGCCGCGCTGGCGGTCGGACGGTGGTCGTACGGCGTGTTCATCTGGCACCTGCTGGTGCTGTCGATCGTGTTCCCGGTGTTCGGCATCCTGCCGTTCGCGGGCAACTTCGTGTTCGTGCTGGCGGTGACCGTGGTGCTGAGCCTGGCGGTGGCGTCGGCGAGCTACGCGCTGATCGAGGAACCGGCCCGCCGGGCCCTTGCCCGGTGGGAGAGCGCGCGCCGCGCGCGGGCCGAGAGCGGCACCGCCGACCACCCCACCGCGATCACCCCGAGCAACGCCGCCAGCTGAACCAGCCAGGCATGCCCGACGTAGCCGTCGGGGAACCGCCACGGGCCGGTCGAGAGCAGCGCCGCGCCGGTGGCGGCGCCGATCCCGGCGACCGCAACGAGCACGCGGGTCGCGGCGATCCGTCCCCGGGACCGGCCGACCGCGGCGGCGGCGGCGGCGAGCGCGATGGCAACCACCGCGCCCACCCACCCGGCGAGCACGGTCGCGGTGGCCAACACCCCGACCGTTGCCGCGGCGGTGCCGTGCCAGGTGCGCGGCGCCGGGCCGGGGTCCCCGGGGCGTCGGCGCGGCCAGAACGCCAGGCCGAACAGCGGAATCAGTGCGAGCAGCCCGGCGGCGATGCCGAGCCGGTACCAGCGGTCGGTGGGGAAGGCGAGGGTGACGGTGCCGTCGGTGCCCGCCGGGATGATCCAGCCCTGCTGCCACCCGTCCACCGTGACCGGGGTCAGGGTGCTGCCGTCCGGGGCGGTGGCGACCCAGCCGGTGTTCTCCGACTCCGGGTTCACCAGCAGGCGATCGGTGTCGGACGCCTCGACCGTCAGCTCGCGATGGTTCGCGGTCCACGCGCTGGTCGGCACCGGGTCGATCCGCTGCGGAGCCGAGTCGGGGGCGGCGGCGTCGAGGCGCAGACCGTCGACGGTGAACGCCGGCCCGGGCGCCACCACGACGGACGGTGCGCCGGCGGGCAGCGGGACCGGGAGGGTCGTGTCGACCGGGCCGAACGGGCCGTCGACGGCGCACACCGTCGCGGGAACCGGTGCGCCGGAACGTAACTGCAGCGCGGTTGCGGTGATCGAGGTGTGCAGTACGGTGCCCGCGAAGGAGACGACGGGGCCGTCCCCGCAGCCGAGGGTGACGGTGCGGTCGCCGGGCGGTACGGCGGCGATCCCGGTTCCCGGGACGGTCGTCGTCTCGCCGCCCGCGTCGGTGGTGAGCACACCGATCTCGGCGAAACCCGGGGGTTTCGGCTGCGCGAACCCGAGCGGGGTTTGGTCGAGGACATCGCCCCAGTCGACGATGCTGACCACGATCCGGTCGGTGACGGTGGGGGTCAAGGAGATTCGGTCCCCGTCGGTCAGGTCCCGCACCTGCGGTCCGGCGCCGAGATCGACGGCGACCCTGGTCGCGGCGGCGGGCAGTGGGCCGGTGCTCGGCGTCAGCTCGAGGCCGGTGACCCGCGCCGGCGCCGGAAGTGTCAGCGTGACGGTCGGTTTCGGCCCCTTGCCGGTGAGCCCGTCACGGGACGCGGTCCAACTGGTTTGCGGGTCGCCGTCGACGGCCGCCGCCGCGGACCCGCGCACGTCGGCGACCGCGGCGTCTCCGCTCGCGCGGGGGCGGGCCGGGTCGGCGAGCAGCGCCTCCAGCTCGGGGCCCTGCCGGGACCGCACCAGCAGTCGCGGCGTCACCGCGGTGTCGGCGGGCACGGACAGGGTGCGTTCGAAGGCGCCGGGTTCCTCTGGTTGCAGGCCGAGCCCGGCGTGGCAGCGCACCCGGTCCGGTGCCTCGACGCAGGCGGTGCGGCCGGGGAGTTCCTGGCCGAGATCCCATCCGGTGACGGTGGCACCGGCGGGCGTCGGCGGCAGCACCGTCAGGTGTCGGATCGGCACCGGGGCCGGGTGGTCCCGGTCGGTGAAGTCCTCGACCGACAGCTCGCTGATGCCGAACTGGGTTCCGACGGACCCATCCTCGGTGTGGGTGGCGGTGATCTTCACCCAGTCGGTGCGGCCAGGCGGCAGCGAGACGGCGATCGGCTCACCCGGTTCGGAGACCCGGATGGCGGTGCTGCCGTTCGCGGTCGTGACCTCCAGCTGTTTCACCGGGACGCCCAGCGCGGCCGCGCTGGTGCGCAGGTGCAGTAGCCCGCTGGTGACCGGGGTGTCGAAGTCCAGTCGAAGCCACTGCCCCAGCGCGCTTTCCAAGCCGTTGCTGAACCAGCCGGTCGCCCGGTCGCCGTCGACGACGGCGGCCGGACCGCTGCCCGGTGCGGTCCCACCCAGCTGGGTGGCGTCGGCAGCGGAACTCGACACCGTGATCCGGGCGCCCTCCCACCGTCCGGTGACCAGGTCGGTGCCCTCGACCGGGTAGTCCGGCACCAGATTGTGGGTGCGCCGGGGGTCGTCGGGGCTGCGCAGCGCGGAACTGTGGTTGTCGACCTGACCGAAGTCCGTCTCCCTGTCGGTGGGGGTGTCGGTGACCGTCACCGCGTCGACCGGCAGCCCCGCCCGCGCGGCGTCCGCCGCGAGCAGCACCGGCCCCGCTGGCACGCCGTCGCCGTCCTGCGCACGCCGGGCCGCGAGCCGCTGCAGCGACTCCGGTCCGCCCTGCACCAGCGGCACCCCGCCCAGGTCGACGCTGTACGGGCCTGCGGGGGCGGCGTCCGGGGCGTCGACGCGGTAGATCTCGATCGCCGGGTACCTCGGTCGCAGGTCGCCGTCGGTGACGAAGCCGTCCACCTCGCCGGGGCCGACGTCCTCGCCGAACTCGGCGACCCGGGTCAGGCCGGGGGATCCCTCGACCGCCCGGTGCACCAGCAGCGGGCGGGTGGAGCGGGACGTCTCCGGGTCGAGGTCGTTGCGGACCACGACGAACCCGATGCCCTGTCCGCGCAGGGTCGCGGCCAACCCGGCGGAGGGGCTGCCGTCGGCGATCAGCCGCTGCACGGAGTCGAGGGCGCGGATCGCGCCCGGCGGCACCAGCGGCACCGCGTCCCTGGACGCCCACGGCGTCGTCGCGAGCGCCTGCAGCGGCTCGTCTCGGGTCAGGCCCCACACCTGCGCGGCGAACGGGGCGCCGGGCACCACCAGCGCGCGGGCGGCGTCGGAACCGTCGGGGGAGGAGCCTGCCGCGTGCTCGCCGAGCCAGTCGGCGGCCTCATGCCAGTACCCGGGCACCTCGTCGTACGCGCCGCGGGGGGCGAGCTTCCCGGTCCAGGCGAGGGAGGTGGCGAGGGTGAGCGCGACCAGGATCAGGCTGGTCAGTGCCACCATCGGTTCACGTTCGGGATGGGCGAACGCGCTGCGCCAGCGCCGGGCCGGGACCGAGCCGGGTAGCGGCACCTTCGCGAGCAGGTGCGCGAGACCGAGCACCAGCGGCAGACGGACCAGCGGTTCGAGCTTGTGCACGTTGCGCAGCGGCGCGCCGCCGGAGTCGAGGAAGGTGCGAACCGTCTCGGCGATCGGCGACCCGAGTTCGCCGACATAGCCCGCGCCGAGACCGGCGAGGCCGACGAACAGGATCAGCGTCAGCCTGCCCTTCGCGGGCATCGACCGCATGGCAAGGCCCGCCAGCCCGGCGGCGGCGAGCGCCCCCGTCGCGACGACCGCGGCGGGCTGGGTGACCAGGACGGCGCCCGCGATCCGTTCCGGGGAGACGAACGGCGTCCAGCTGTCGGTGCCGCGGAGCACCTCGGTGAGGCTGGTCCACTGCGTCGTGACGCCGGAGGATTCGATGTAGTCGAGGAACGGTGGGCTGACCCTGCCGAGCAGCAGTAGCGGCACGATCCACCAGATCGTCGCGAGCAGGCACAGCGGCAGCCACCATGCGGTGAACACCCACCAGCGACGGTTCGGGCGGTGCGCGACCCACCACAGCGCCGCGACCAGGCACGCCGCCCCCGTCGCGACCGCGTTCACCGCGCCCATCAGCGCGACCGCCACCGCCGACCGCGCCGCCAGCAGAGGCAGCTGCGCAGCCCGTGAGTCCTTCTGGTCCCCATGCGGGCCGAAAGGACTCACAGGGCCGAGGGCCAGGACCACCGGGAGCAGCACCCACGGCGCGAGCATCATCGGCAGCGTCTCGGAGGAGATCGAGCCGAGGGTGGTCAGGACGCGGGGCGAGAGCGCGAACGCGACCGCGGCGATGATCCGGGAACTGCGGGATCCGATGCCGAGCGCCTCGGCGAGCCGGACGATGCCCCAGAAACCGGCGATCAGCAGCAGCGCCCACCAGATCCGCTGGGTGATCCACGGCGGAATGTGCAGCACATGTCCGACACCGAAGAAGGCGCCGTGCGGGAAGAAGTAGCCGTAGGCCTGGTTCTGCACCTGGCCGAGCGGCGCCAGCGACGACCACTGATGCGAGGCGCGCTCCAGGAAGCCGAGCGGATTCTGCGTCAGGTCGTACTTGGTGTCCGCGACCACGCGGCCCGGCGCCTGCGCGAACGCGAGAAGAAACGCGACGACCGAGGCGCCGACCAGCCACCGCCTGCTCAGCGGTGCGGTGTTCGGCGTCTCGGTGATCGCGGCGTGGCTGTTCGTGACCGGCGGGCGACCGTGCCGCCCATCCGTGGTGCTGCTGTTAACGGCTGCCGTACTCCACCTGGTTCAGCAGCGACGAGTTCGCGTTCCCGGTCCGGTCCACGTCCGGACGGGTGTTGTCCGAGGCGGCTGCGGTGACGCCGAAGACCGTGGCGAGTCCGAGGACCGCGCCGATCACTGCACTTGCCACACCGGGGACAAGGAACTTCATCTCGGATCTCCCAATTGCTGCCTGATGGAAACGTTCGCGCCAAGGTATCACCCACCCGGTCCGTTTCGGGGTGGCAGGCGTGATCAGATCGCTACTTGCCGGGCGGAACGACCAGGACCGGTCGGTGGCTGTGCCGCAGGACGTGGTCGGCGACCGAGGATTGCAGCAGCGACTTCAGGCCGGTGGTGCCGCGGGTGCCGGTCACGATGATGTCGGCGTCGAGTTCGTCGGCCGCCTCGACGATGGTGGTCCACACGGTGCTGACGCATTCGATCGTGCGTCCCTCCGCGTTCAGTCCGGCGTCGCGGGCCAGGTCGAGCCCCTCGGCGTTGACGGTCTTGGCGTCGGTGAGGGCGATGTCCTCGGTGTCCTCGTCGGGCACCCATTCGGGTTGCATGACCCCGGACAGGCCGGACATGCGGGCGGCCTGCCGCACCATCGGCTCCCAGGCGGTGATCACGATCGCACGGCCGGCGCTGAGGAATCGGCCAGCGTATTCGATTGCGCGCCTGGAATTCTCGGTTCCGTCGTACGCGATCAGCATCAGGTCGGCGGGCATCGAGACCTCCTCGGGTCGGGAGCGATCCTGTCTCCGAGGCTACCCGCTGCCCGCGGCCACGGGTGGCTCTGCCGTCGACCGGCGTCCGGAGCGGTGACGTCGCTAGGCTCGAGGACATGACCCGCACCCGCTCGGCCCGTGTCCTGCCCCTGCTGCTCGGCCTGGGCTTGGTTGCCGGATGTGGGGGCGCTGGGACGGAGTCCGTCCCGACCGCGTCGCCGTCGTCCTCGGCGCCGCCGCCGATCGACGAGGTCACCGGTGCCCGCGATCAGACGCAGCCCGCCCCGTGCGGTGCGGACTTCCTCGCCGGGCTCACCCCGCGGCAGCGCCTCGCGCAGTTGCTCAATGTCGGCGTGACGGGGACCGCGGACGCCGTCGCGGTGGTCCGGGACGAGCAGGTCGGCGGCATCTTCGTCGGCAGCTGGACCGACGAGTCGATGCTGGCGTCCGGACAGGTGCCGCAGGTGCAGGCCGTCGCGAAGGTGCCGGTGATGGTGAGCATCGACGAGGAGGGGGGCCGGGTGTCGCGGGTTGCGGATCTGCTCGGCGCGGACCCGGCGGCGCGGACCGTGGCGCAGACGATGACGCCGGAGCAGACGTATCAGATGGCGCTCGAGCGCGGTCGCGGCCTGCACGACCTCGGCATCACGGTCGACTTCGCGCCGGTGGTGGACGTGAGCGATCAGCCAGCGGACACGGTGATCGGGGACCGCTCGTTCTCGGACGACCCGCAGGTGGTGACGCAGTACGCCGGGGAATATGCGCGCGGACTGCGCGACGCCGGGGTGCTGCCGGTGATCAAGCACTTCCCGGGGCACGGGGCGGGGTCGGGCGACTCGCACACCGGTGCGGTGACCACGCCGCCGCTCGATCAGCTGCAGTCCATCGACCTGGTGCCATACCGGACCCTGGTGACCACCGGGGTCGGGGTGATGGTCGGCCATCTGGACGTGCCCGGGCTGACCGAGCCGGGAGTTCCGGCGAGCATCAGCCCGGCGGCGATGTCGCTGCTGCGCACCGGGACCGGGTACGACGCCCCGCCGTTCGACGGCCCGATCTTCACCGACGACCTGTCGGGGATGCGGGCGATCACCGATCGGATGGACATCGCGCACGCGGTGTCCACCGCGCTGGAGGCGGGCGCCGATGTTGCGTTGTGGTTGACGACGGCCGAGGTCCCGCAGGTGCTCGACCACCTGGAGTCGGAGGTGGCGGCGGGCCGGCTGCCGCAGTCGCAGGTGGACGCGTCGGTGCTGCGGGTGGCGACCGCGAAGGGTGTCGTGCGCTGCTGACGCCGGGGTGGTGTGCCCGGCCGCCGGTGTGTCGGGGCAGAATATCGGGGACCACACCCATTCTTACTCTAGAGTAAGATCGACGCTGGGGTCCGACCGCGGTCGGACCGCGGACTCTGGAGGAACGATGGCCGGCGGTACGAAACGACTCCCACGCGCGGTGCGTGAGCAGCAGATGCTCGATGCGGCGGTGGAGGTGTTCTCCGCCAAGGGTTTCCACGACACGTCGATGGACTCGATCGCGTCGGCTGCCGAGATCTCCAAGCCAATGCTCTACCTGTACTACGGGTCGAAGGACGAACTGTTCACCGCGTGCATCGCCCGCGAGGGGCAGCGGTTCGTCGAGGCCATCACCCCGGCCGCGGACCCGACACTGACGCCGCGGGAACAGTTGCGGGCCGCGCTGCTCGGGTTCCTCGGCTTCGTCGACAGTCACCGGTCATCGTGGATGGTGCTGTACCGGCAGTCGATGGGTGAGCAGGCGTTCGCGACCCAGGTGCGGACCAGCCGGGACCGGCTGATCGAGCTCACCGCGAAGCTGCTCGAGTCCAGCACCAAGGACCCCGAGCCGGACACCGACTTCGGCATCATGGCCGTCGCCCTTGTCGGTGCGGGCGAGGCAGTCGCGGATCGGGTCGCTGGCGGCGAGATCGCCGTCGAGAAGGCCGCCGATCTGCTCGAGAACCTCGCCTGGCGCGGCCTGGCCGGAAAGAAGCGCTGACGCGCCCGTGAGTCCTTTTGGTCCCAGGAGGGGCCAGAAGGACTCACAGGCGCGGAGTCGCCTACCGCAGGGTCGCGGTCAGGTGCGGGTAGCCCTTCTTCGGGTGCCGCAGGGCCAGGTCCCAGCCGCTGCTGCCCGGGTCGCTCCCGGTCACCTCGTCGGCGTAGACGTTGACCGTCGCTGGCAGGACCACCGGCTTGCCGAACCGGACCCGGTAGGTGACCGCGTCGGGGATCCGACCCTCGACCGCGCCGAGGATCGCCGCGGCGCTCCACATGCCGTGCGCGATGGTCCGCGGGAACCCGAAGGCCTTGGCGCCCAACGACGAGACGTGAATCGGGTTGCGGTCGCCGGACACCGCGGCGTACCGGCTGATCGCCCTCTGGTCGACGCGCAGGGTTCGCATCGGCGCGGGCGGGACCTCGTCCGCGTGCGCGGACCGCGGTTCCGTCGGCGCGTCGGTCGGATGCATCCGCAGGAAGGTGCTGACCTGACGCCACACCAGTTCCCGGCCCACGCTGATCTCGCTGACGAGGTCCACCTGGGTGCCCTTCGGGTGCGGGCGCAGGTTCTCCGCATGCACCGCGATGTCGAGTGGTTCGCTCACCGAGATCGGCCGGTACCGCTCGATCACGTTCTCGACATGAACGGAACCGATTGCCGGGAAGGGGAATTCCGCTCCGACCATCAGTTTCATCACGGTCGGGAAGACAAGCGTGAACGGGTACGTCAGCGGCAGGGTGTCGCCGAACCGCAGCCCGCATACGCGGGCGTAGGCGGCCAGGTTGCCGGTGTCGACCCGCTGACCGCGCAGGGCAAGCGTCTCGGCCGGCAGGCGGGTGCCGACGCCCGCCTTGCCGACCACCGGCAGCGCGCCGAGCGCTGCCCTGGCGTAGACGTCGAGGGTGCTTGGCGGGTGGGTGAGTTCGACGGTGCGCCCGGACATCACGCCCCCAGCAGGGACTGGCCGCAGACGCGGACGACCTGACCGGTAACGGCGTTCGATGCGGGGCTGGCGAAGTACGCGACCGTCTCGGCGACGTCGACGGTCTGGCCGCCCTGCAGCAGCGACGACATCCGGCGGCCCGCCTCGCGGGTGGCGAACGGGATCGCCGCGGTCATCGCGGTCTCGATGAATCCGGGGGCGACGGCGTTGATCGTGATGTTCTTCTCCGCCAGCACCGGTGCGGTGGCCTGCACCAGGCCGATGACGCCGGCCTTGGAGGTGCCGTAGTTGGTCTGGCCACGGTTGCCCGCGATGCCTGCGATCGAGGACACGTCGACCACCCGGCCGCCCTCCTTGAGTGCCCCCTTGGCGACGAGGTGGTCGGTGATCTTCTGCGGCGCAAGCAGGTTCACCCCGATGACCATGTCCCACCGGGACTCGTCCATGTTGGCGAGGGTCTTGTCGCGGGTGATGCCCGCGTTGTGCACGATGATGTCCGCGCCGCCGTGCCGCTCGAGCAGGTGGGTGGCGAGCTTGTCGGCGGCGTCATCGGCGGTGACGTCGAGCGCAAGGGCGGTGCCGCCCACCGTGTTCGCGGTGTCGGACAGTGCCTGACCGGCGGCGGGGATGTCCGCGCACACGACGTGCGCACCGTCGCGGGCGAGCACCTCGGCGATCGTCGCCCCGATGCCGCGGGCGGCGCCGGTCACCACGGCGACCTTGCCGTCGAGCGGCTTGTCCCACGATTGCGGCGCGGCGGAGTCGGCCGAGCCGACCCGGATCACCTGGCCGGACACGAACGCGGACTTGGCCGACAGCAGGAAACGCAGCGTGGACTCGACACCGGACAGCCCGGTCGACGCCTTCGGGGAGACATAGACGAGCTGGGCGGTTGCGCCGCGCTTGATCTCCTTGCCGACGCTGCGGGTGAAGCCTTCCAGGGCCCGCTGCGCGATGTGTTCGTCCACGCCAGCGGTCTCCTCGGGGGTGGTGCCGAGGACGACGACGCGAGCGGACGGGGCCAGGTTCCGGATCACCGGCTGGTAGAACTCGAACAGCTGCACGAGCTCCGTGACCTGGGAGATCCCGGTGGCGTCGAAGACGAGGGCGCCGTAGCGGTCATCGTGCGGCTGCGCGGCCGGGTAGTCGGCGAGCAAGGCGCGGAGCGGCTCGACGAGCCTGCCCTGACCGCCGATCAGAACCGGGCCTGCGAGCGCGGGTTCGCCCGCCGTGTAGCGGCGCAGGTTCTCCGGCTGCGGCAGGCCTGCCTGCTTGGCGATGAATGCGCCCGGTGCGGAGGAGAGGAACTGGGAGTAGAGGTCGGGAGCGCCCTTGCTGGATGCCACGGGTCCACCTTCGTGTCGAAATTCGTGCACCCGGGCACCGGGTGCGGTGTCGACAACGAACTTACTCTGAAGTAAGTTTGGTGTCGAGGCGCAGCCTCGACCGCCGGAGACCGAAGTCCAGATGGAGACACCGTGACCACCAGAGCGCGCACCACCAAGAAGCCGGCCGCCCCGAAGGCCGGCGGCCGTCAGCAGCGGCCCGTCGCCATCGTCGGCGGCAACCGTATCCCGTTCGCGCGGTCGGACAAGGCGTACGCGCAGGCGTCCAACCAGGACATGTTCACCGCCACCCTGGACGGCCTGGTCAGTCGGTTCAACCTGCAGGGCGAGCAGCTCGGCATGGTTGTCGGCGGCGCCGTGCTCAAGCACAGCCGCGACTTCAACCTGATCCGCGAGTCCGTGCTCGGCAGCGCGCTGAGCCCCTACACGCCGGCCTACGACCTGCAGCAGGCCTGCGGCACCGGCCTGCAGTCGGTCGTCGCCGTGGGTGACGCCATCGCGGCAGGCCGGATCGACGCGGGCATCGGCGGCGGCACCGACACCACCTCCGACGCCCCGATCGGCGTGAACAACGAGCTGCGCGAGTTCCTGCTCTCCGTGAACCGCGCCCGGACCACCGCGGACCGGGTCAAGCTGCTCGGCAACGTCCGGCCGTCGATGATCGGCATCGAGATCCCCCGCAACGGCGAGCCGCGCACCGGGCTGTCGATGGGTGACCATGCCGCGATCACGGCTAAGGAGTTCGGGGTCCGCCGCGAGGACCAGGACGAGCTGGCGGCCGCCAGCCACCGGAACATGGCCGCCGCCTACGACCGCGGCTTCTTCGACGACCTCGTCACCCCCTTCCTCGGCCTGACTCGCGATGACAACCTGCGCCCGGGGTCCACGGTGGAGAAGCTGGCCACGCTCAAGCCGGTGTTCGGCACCAAGCTCGGTGACGCGACGATGACGGCGGGCAACTCCACCCCGCTGACCGACGGCGCGTCGGCGGTGCTGCTGTCCACCGACGAGTGGGCCGCGCAGCGCAACCTGCCGGTGCTCGCCCATCTGGTCGACTCGGAGACGGCGGCCGTCGACTACGTGCACGGGCCGGACGGGCTGCTGATGGCGCCGACCTACGCGGTGCCGCGACTGCTCGCGCGCAACGGCCTCACCCTGCAGGACTTCGACTACTACGAGATTCACGAGGCGTTCGCGTCCGTGGTTCTCGCGACGCTGCAGGCGTGGGAGTCGGACGAGTACTGCAAGGACCGCCTCGGTCTCGACGGGGCGCTCGGCAAGATCGACCGCAGCAAGCTCAACGTCAACGGATCCTCGCTGGCGGCCGGTCACCCGTTCGCCGCGACGGGCGGGCGGATCGTGGCCTCGTTGGCGAAGATGCTCGCGGAGAAGGGGTCGGGGCGCGGCCTGATCTCCATCTGCGCGGCGGGCGGTCAGGGCGTCACCGCGATCATCGAGCGGTAGCAGACCCGTCCCGCGACAGAAGCGGGGGGGGGGGAACCGAAAGCCACCTCCTTTTTTTTTTTGTGCCGTCGCTGGTCGCCCCCCCCCTTTTTTCTTTTTTTTTTTTTCTTTTTTTTTTTTTTTTTTTCCCCACAACGGTTTTTTTCCAC
>NZ_JBSGXD010000012.1:106292-122371 GCF_053609225.1 Rhodococcus sp. NPDC054953
CACCGGCACGCCGCTTCTGTCTGTTCGGGCCGCGGCCGCGGATAGCCCGACGTTTGCGGGCGTGCTTCCGTGATCTTCTGGTCTCGGGATTGTCACGAGACGTGGTTTGTCACGGTGTCGTATGCCGTACAGAAGTTTCGAGCGCAAGCACCCTTCGGTGTTGTGTGGGACACATACCGACCGTTTGGGTCTGGATTTCCGGTGCCGCGGTCGCCGGATGATGCGTTGTCGCCGTGTGTCATTCGGACGCCGTATGAATCACGCGCCGAAGCAGGGGGAGTCGCGGCCTCATTGGTGTCCGCGGATCCACCGGGCTCGGGCGGCAAAGGGGTCTTGCGCAGGGGTTTCGACGGTCGCCTTCCCGACTCGCGGATCGGGTGTCGTTGGCGTTCCCGGTGCGGCCGGGCTGGCGTCCGTCCGTGCCCGAGTCTGCGACCCCTGGCGCGGAGCTGAGGTGCCGAGTGTGTGTTGCCGGGTATAAGCAAGGGGTTGTGGCGCTGATCACTTTTGGTTGAAAACCTCGAGACCTGCGACGTTACCTGGTTGTGACCTTCTTGCTGCGTGATGGTGACCCGCGATGGACGGACGTCCTCGCCGGAACGCCTGCGGCAGGTTCGCCAGGCCGATCGTCTCTCCCGGCCGACAACCCGGAGCACATCCATGTACGTCTCACACTCGCGCCATGTTCGCGCTGCCATTGCCGCCGCCGCACTGATCACCGCAGGCACCTCCGTCATGGGCCTCGGGGCCACCGCGGTCGCCGACGCCGACACCGCCATCGCGGCAGGCCCCTCGATCTCCGCGCCCGCGCGGTACCTCGAGGGCGGCACCCTGTTCTCGACGATCGGTTTCGAGGCGCTGCCCAAGCCGGAGTCGGCCTCGGCGGAATCGGCGACCGACGCCCCGGCCGACGCAGCGGCGTCCGACGGCTCGGCCACGGGTGCCTTCGCGGCCCTGAGTGCGTTCGTGACGGATTCCGCCGCCGAGACCGAACCCGCGACCGAGTCGGCGGCCGAGCCCGCGGCCGAACCCGCGCCGGAGCCCGCGCCCGCCCCGCCTGCCGGCGTCACCCCGGAGGACCTGGCCCGGATCGTGCCCGGCATCGCCGCCGAGAAGATCGCCGCATACATCGCCCCGCTCAACGAGGCGATGGCGCGCAGCGGCATCGATAACCCGGTCCGGCAGGCGGCCTTCATTGCGCAGCTCGCCGTCGAGTCCGACTCGTTCCGTACCTTCGAGGAGTACGCCTCCGGCCGTGCCTACGAGGGTCGCGCCGACCTCGGCAACACTCAGCCGGGCGACGGTGAGCGCTACAAGGGGCGCGGTGCCATTCAGATCACCGGCCGCCACAACTACGAGAAGGTGAGCGAGTACACCGGTGTTGACTTCATCGCGCACCCCGAACTGCTCGCAGCACCGGAGAACGCCTTCACCACCGCGGCCTGGTACTGGACGTCCCGCAACCTGAACCAGGTGGCGGACACCGCGGGCATCGTGCGGGTGTCCGAGCTCGTCAACGGCGGCCACCACGCGCTCTCCCGCCGCATCGCGGACTTCCAGCGCGGTCTGGACGTGCTGATCCGCCCGTAGCGGTCGGCGCCGGGATGTGCGGGCGGCCCGGTCCGTTTGTTGTTACCGTCGCGGTGTGAGCCACGACATCCGGTATTCGGCTGCGGCGCGGGACGGGTCGGTGGCCCAGCGATGACCCTCGAGCTCCCCTCGCACACCAGGGTTCTCGTCGTCGGTGCCGGGTTCGGCGGCCTGACGGTCGCTGCTGGCCTGGTCCGGGACGGTCAGGCGGATGATGTCCTCGTCATCGAGCGGGCAGGTGAGGTCGGCGGAACCTGGCGCCAGAATACGTATCCCGGCTGCGCGTGCGACGTCCCGACCACGCTGTACTCCCTATCGTTCGCGCCGAGTCCGGACTGGAGCCACACCTTCGCGGAACAGCCCGAGATCTTCGACTATCTCAAGGAGGTTGCGACACGCACCGGTGTCCGAGCTCGCACCGTTGTTGATTGTGAACTCCTGGAAGCGAACTGGGATGATCGGGCCGCGGTGTGGCGGGTCCGGACCAGTCGGGGTGACCTCACCGCCGACGTGGTGGTCGCCGCAACCGGCGCGCTCTCGGCGCCGAACATCCCGGCCATCGCCGGTTTGGAGTCGTTCCGCGGCACCGTGTTTCACTCGGCGTCGTGGAATCACGACCATGACCTGACCGGGGAGCGGATCGCGGTGGTCGGCACCGGCGCGTCCGCGGTGCAGTTCGTCCCCCGGATCGTCGACCGGGTCCGGCGGGTGACCGTCTTTCAGCGCACCGCGTCCTGGGTGATACCCCGGACCAATCGAAGGCGCGGGGCGACGGAAAAGCGGGTGTATCGACGGTTTCCGTTGACGCAGAAAATGTCTCGCGGACTCGTCTACCTTCAGCGGGAGGGGTACGTCGTCGTCTTCGCGTACCTGACCTGGCTGCTGCCGCTGTTCGCGTTGGTCGCACGGGGGTATTTGCGGAGGCAGGTATCGGACCCGGTGCTGCGGCGGAACCTCACGCCGTCGTTCACGATCGGGTGCAAGCGGATGCTCCTCTCCAACGACTGGTTAGCGACCCTGGATCGGGACGACGTCGATGTCGTGGCCTCCGGATTGACGAGGGTCACTCCTACCGGGGTGATCGGGGAGGACGGCGTCGAGCGTGCGGTGGACACCATCATTTTCGGCACCGGGTTCACCCCCACCGAACCGCCGGTGGCCCGCCGTGTCCGCGGCACCGACGGCCGAACCCTCGCGGAGCACTGGGACGGCAGCCCCAGCGCGCATCGGGGCATGACGGTGCACGGCTTCCCGAACCTGTTCCTCATGTACGGACCGAACACCAACCTCGGCCACAGTTCGATCGTGTACATGCTCGAGAGTCAGGCCGCCTACGTCACGGCGGCAGTGGCGCACATGGCGGCGGCCGGGCTCGTGTCGGTCGACGTGTCGGCCCTGGCGCAGGACGAGTACAGCGGCCGAATGGAGGCGGCGCTTCGGTCGACGGTGTGGAACCGGGGCGGCTGCGCCAGCTGGTATCTGGATTCCCGTGGCCGGAATTCGGTGATGTGGCCGACGTTCACCTGGCGGTACCGGTCGCGGCTGCGACGCTTCGATGCCGAGAACTATCGAACCGTCGCCCGAGCTCGGACCGACGCACCCGCCTGACGGCCGAGATCCGCGTGGCCGCGGGTGTTTGCCCAGCTCACCGGGGGTCGTCTGGGATCGCTCACAATCATGCACGACAATTTTCGGATTCCGTGTAACGCTCCGCTGCGGGACCTCGATAGTCAGGTCGTCCCGCGTTGCAGCCAGACCCCCGACCCGGTTGCAGCGCGGGACACTCGCGTGTCGCACCCGTGCCGGGACCTCTGCCGTCGGGGTACCCGGTCCGGCCGCGCTACCCTGGAGGGTCGAAGCGGGTCCTGGCCCAGCAGAACGACACTACCGGGAGGACCGCACGATGACCGGCGGAATCGGCAAGCACTCGGGTGCGGAGCGTGGATCGGGGCTGCCCGACGGGGAGACACCCGATTCGGTGCACCCCGACGGTGACGTGCCCGGCCCTCCGCTCCCGTCCGACGGCGAACCCACCGCGGAGCCGTCCGCCGACCCGCGCGATGCCCGCGGCAGCGGCGATGCGACCGGACCGGCGGACGTCGATCCGGAGCCCCCCACCGAGCACATCCGCCCCGAGGACGTCCCGACCACGGTGCTGCCGAAGATGACTCCCGGCGCGTCCCCGGGTGCCGCCACACCCCCGCCGGTGCAGCCCGCCGCCACCCCGGTCGCCGTGCCGCCGCCCCCGCCCGCCACCACCCCGCCCTCCTCCACCTCGCCGCAGGCACCCCCGACGTCGGCCGCGGCTCCCGATCCGGACACGGACACCCGGCGCAGGCGCCGCCTCGTGATCGGCGCCGCCGCCGGGGTCCTCGCGGTGGGTGTTGCCGGATACATCGCCGATGTCGCGCTCTCCTCGGACCAGGTCCCGCGGGGCGTGACGGTGGCCGGGGTGGACATCGGCGGAATGTCACCGGACGAGGCCGAGTCCGTTCTGCGTACGGAGCTCGACCCGCGCCTCGGCAGCCCGGTCGTGGTCCGGGCCGGCGACGTGGCCACCGAACTCGTTCCCGCCGAGGCCGGTCTCGGTGTCGACTGGGACGCCACCCTCGACCGCGCGGGGGACCAACCGCTCAATCCGATCACCCGGCTGGCATCCCTGTTCACGCATCGTGAGGTCGGGGTCGCCGCCACCCGTGACGACGGCGCCCTCGCGGCGGCGGTCGAGGGGCTGCGCACCCGAACCGACCGCGCGCCCGTCGAGGGCTCGGTCGTGTTCGAGGGCGCAACACCCGTCGCGGTGTCCCCCCGGCAGGGGCAGACGCTCGATGCGCCCGGTGCCGCGGAGGCGCTCGCCGACGGGTGGGCGGCCGCCGACGGTGTCGAGGTCCCCGTGACCGTCGACCCTGTCTCGGTCACCCAGTCCGGTGTCGACCGGGCACTGCGCGAGATCGCGACGCCTGCGGCAGCAACGGATCTGGTGGTCGCGGGGCGCGACGGCGGGCAGGCGGTGCTCCCACGGGACCGGATTGGATCGGTGCTGTCGTTCACCCCGGACGGCGACGGCGGTCTCAGCCCGCACTTCGACGTGGACGCGGCGATCGGGGTGCTCGGGCCGCAGTTGGCCGCCACCGAGATCCAGCCGAAGGACGCGTCGTTCACGCTGTCCGGTGGGGCGCCGAAGGTGGTGCCCGCGGTGACCGGCGAGACGATCGAGTGGCACAAGACGCTCGAGTCGTTGCCCGCCGGGTTCTCCGACGCGGGCCGCGGCAGCCTCGACGCCGTGTACGAGCCGAAACAGCCCGCGCTGACGACCGAGGCCGCGAACAAGCTCGGCATCACCGAGGTGATTGCCGAGTACACGACCGGTGGCTTCGAGTACGCGTCCGGGGTGAACATCCGGTTGGCAGCCGCCGAGATCGATGGCGCACTGGTTCAGCCGGGAAAGACGTTCTCGCTCAACGATTACACCGGACCGCGTGGCAGCGCGGAGGGCTACGTTTCCTCCGGAATCATCAACAACGGCCGCCCGGACACCGCGGTGGGCGGCGGCATCAGTCAGCTCGCGACCACGCTGTACAACGCCGCCTACTTTGCCGGCATGGAGGACGCCGGGCACACCGAGCACAGCTACTACATTTCCCGCTACCCGGAGGCGCGGGAGGCGACGGTGTACGAGGGGGCGATCGACCTGCGGTTCACCAACGACACCGACACCGGTGTGCTCATCGAGACGATCGGGACGAGCTCCGACATCACGGTCCGGCTGTGGGGAACCAAGACGGTCGACGTCGAGTCGATCACCGGCGACCGGTACGCATACACGTCGCCGAACACGGTCACGCTGCCCGCCGGGTCCGGCTGCATCGCGTCGTCGGGTGCGCAGGGGTTCACCACCTCGGACACCCGCGTCATCACCGACCGTGCGTCCGGGCGGGAGTTGTCCCGCAACACCCGGACCGTGAAGTACGACCCGGTGCCGATCGTCCGCTGCATCAGCCCGGAGCCCCCGCCTGCGCCTGCTGACGCGGCTGCGCCTGCTGCGCCGCCCGCCTCGGCGGAGGATGCCCCGTCCGCATCGGCAGGCGAGGCGGAGGGCGAGTGACCGGATAGCCCCCGGATCCAGCAGGGAATGCGGCGAGGCCGCACACCGGAATCCGGTGTGCGGCCTCGTTTCGGGAGCCGATCTGCGCCGTCAGAAGGCGGCTTCGTCCATCTCCATCAGGTCGTTGTCCACGTTGGCGACGATGCCGCGGGACGCGGTGAGCTCGGGCAGGACGTTCTTCGCGAAGAAGGACGCGGTCGCGACCTTGCCCTCGTAGAACGGCTTGTCCTTGTCGGAGGCGCCCGCGTCCAGCTTGCCGAGCGCGATCTCCGCCGCCTCGAGCAGCTGCCAGCCGACCAGGAGGTCGCCGACCGACATCAGGAAGCGAACCGAACCGAGGCCGACCTTGTACAGCTCGGTCGGCTGCTCCTGGGCGCCCATCAGGAAGCCGGTCAGGGTCGCGACCATCGCCTGCACGTCCTCGAGTGCGGTGGCGAGCAGCGCGCGCTCGGTCTTGAGCCGGTTGTCGCCGTCCTCGCGGTCGAGGAACTTCTTCACCTGGCCCGCCACGTGCGCCAGCGCGACGCCGCGGTCGCGGGCGATCTTCCGGAAGAAGAAGTCCTGCGCCTGGATCGCGGTGGTGCCCTCGTACAGCGAGTCGATCTTCGCGTCCCGGATGTACTGCTCGATCGGGTAGTCCTGCAGGAAGCCGGAGCCGCCGAGGGTCTGCAGCGAATCGGTCAGGTACTGGTACGCGCGCTCGGAGCCGACGCCCTTGACGATCGGCAGCAGCAGGTCGTTGACCCGGTGCACGAGGTCGCCCTCGGCGCCGGAGACGTGCTTGGCGACCTCGACGTCCTGGTGCGCCGCGGTGTACAGGTACACCGCGCGCAGGCCCTCCGCGTACGCCTTCTGCATCGCCAGCGCCCGGCGCACGTCCGGGTGGTGGGTGATGGTCACGCGCGGCGCGGCCTTGTCGGTCATCTGGGTCAGGTCGGCGCCCTGGACGCGCTGCTTGGCGTAGTCGAGGGCGTTGAGGTAGCCGGTGGACAGGGTGGAGATCGCCTTGGTGCCGACCATCATGCGGGCATGCTCGATGACGTCGAACATCTGCGCGATGCCGTTGTGCACCTCGCCGACCAGCCAGCCCTTGGCGGGCACGCCGTGGCCGCCGAAGGTGAGCTCGCAGGTCGCCGACGCCTTGAGGCCCATCTTGTGCTCGACATTGGTGACGAAGGCGCCGTTGCGCTCGCCGAGCTCGTTCTTCTCGAAGTCGAAGTGGAACTTCGGCACGAAGAACAGCGACAGGCCCTTGGTGCCGGGCCCCGCGCCCTCCGGGCGGGCGAGGACCAGGTGGAAGATGTTCTCGAACAGGTCGTCGGAGGTGGCGGAGGTGATGAACCGCTTGACGCCCTCGATGTGCCAGGAGCCGTCGTCCTGCTTGATCGCCTTGGTGCGGCCCGCGCCGACATCGGAGCCCGCGTCCGGCTCGGTGAGCACCATCGTGGCGCCCCAGCCGCGCTCGACGCAGGTGGCCGCCCACTGCTTCTGTTCGTCGGTGCCGTTGGTGAACAGCACGTTCGCGAAGGACGGGCCCGCCTGGTACATGAAGGCGGCGGGCTGCGCGCCGAGCATCATCTCGGAGATCGCCCACACCACGGAGCGGGGGACCGGCACGCCACCGATCTCCTCGTCGAGGCCCATCCGGTACCACTCGGCGTCCCACATCGCCTTGAAGGACTTCTTGAACGACTCGGGCAGGGTCGCCTCGTGGGTCTCCGGATCGAAGACCGGCGGGTTCCGGTCGGCGTCGGCGTATGCCTCGCCGAGCGGGCCCTCGGCCAGCCGTGCGACCTCGCTGAGCATGTTCCTGATGGTGTCGGCGTCGAGGTCGCCCCAGGTGCCCTCGCTCAGCGGCTTCTCGAGGTCGAGTACCTCGAAGAGGTTGAACTCCAGGTCACGAACGTTGCTCTTGTAATGCCCCATGTCTTCTTATCTCCCTGAGATGGTGCGGTCCAGCCCCTGGTGATGCCCACGTTCTGGCCTTGTTCAGTCTTCGTCGAGGTACCGCCCCGCGTTCCCGCGGTACGGCTACTCGTCAGTAACTTAGCCGATGTTACTCGCGATTCAGTTAGGTGCCAACAGGACCGCGAAAACCGACGACCAGGGCCTGTCGGGGGTCCGCGTCCGAGGCCGGGTCGCCGTCGCGGCCGGGGTGGTCGGCGAGCGTCAGTGTCGCCGTCGTGATGGTCAGATGGCCCGCGAGGTCGTTCGCGAGTTCCTCTGGGGTGCAACCGGAGTCGGTGATCGACGGGGATCGCTCCGGCTCGAGCGCCAGCAGGGTTCCGCCCGGGCGGAGGGCGGTGGCGGCCCGGGACAGGACCCGTCGGCGTGATTCCGCCGACAGCTGCAGGTGGCAGGCGAGGACGAGGTCGTACGCCTGCGGGACCGCGAGGTCCGTCACGTCGGCATGCACCCAGGTCACGCGGTCGCGGCTCGCGCGGGGGAGCGCAGCAGCGGAGCGCACCGCGCGCGTCAGCGCGGCCGTGGAGAAGTCCACCGCCGTCACCTCCCAGGCGCGCAGGGCCAACCACAGCGTGTGCCTCCCGGTGCCGCAGCCCAGGTCGAGGGCCCGGCCTGCGGCCAGCGCCGCCACGTGCTCCACCACCGCCGCATCCGGCACCGAACCGAACGGCGATTCGCCCCGCTCGTGCCGGCGATCCCACGCGTCTGCATCCATGTCGCGACGGTAGCGGGCCGGAGGCGTCTCCCCCCGTCAGCGGTGCAGGGTGGTGCGCAGGAGCAGGACGTTGTAATTCGAGTGCACCGTCGTCAGGAAGTACAGGTCCGGGCCGCTCGACCACGGGTGCATGTAGGCGCCGTAGGCGGTGGGCAGCTCCCGCGCCTCGAGCAGCACCTCGGGCGGCCCCCACGGTCCGGTCGGGGACGGTGACCGGCGCATCACCACCGAGTTGGCGTTGTCGGTGGTGAGCATCAGGTACTGGCCGAGGAACTGGTTGTACTGCACCGACAGCTCGCCGACCCCGCCGAAGACGATCGGTGCTGCGGCGCCGACGTCGCCCCTCTTCCACTCCCCGCCGTTCCAGTACTCGTACGCGCCGAGGTCGCGGATCTGCTTCTCCGGCACCCGCGCGACATAGACCAACCCGCCGCGTCCGGGCGGGGTTCCGTACTGGTAGACGTACCCGCCGTCCTTCATGAAGGCGCTCATCTGGAAGTTCCGGTTGCCGTCGACGTTCGGCCTGCTCGTCTCCGGCGCATCGACCCAGTTCTCGCCGTTGTCGGTGGAGACCGCGAGGCGGGAGAAGTTCGTCTCCCACTTGCCAGGCTCGCCCCAGTGGTTCACCGACATCAGCGACATGTACTGGACGCCGTCGACCGCGACGCCTGCCGTCGGGATCCGGCTGATCTCGACGTACGGGATCTTCGGGCTCGGCACCAGTTCCTTCGCCTGCCCGAGCAGGTCACGCGGCGTGCTGTCGAACGTCATGCCGTCGGCGAGGTTGCGATCGGCACTGCGATAGAGGGCGTTCGACCGCCACGACCACAGGCTCCCGTTCAGCAGGTTCGGGATGCCGAGCCCCGCGGAATCCCCGAACGCGGTGAGGATCTCGCCGTTCCCGTTGTCCCACATGATGCCGAGATCGGTGCCGAGGACGTTGGTGTCCTGGGTACGGTTCGCGCTGAGCAGCCCGGTGGCCTGGGCAACCGCGCTGGTGCGGCCCCGGAGGTCGGGGAGGGCGGTGGTGCCGTTCAGGCCAGGGATCGGATTGACCGTGTTGGGGTTCGCGGCGGCAGGCGCGGCGACCGCCAGTGCGGCCGCGACCGCCAGTACCCCGGCCCGGACGACTGGTCGTCCCGTGGATCCCCGCCCGCCCGATCGGAGCCAACCCGGTACCCGTTCACCCATGTCGCGTTCACCCTTCGACCGTCGCTGTACTTGCGCTGTGGAAACCCGTGTGCAAGAAACTGTCGTGCGGTAGAGCGTGGGGCAGGCGTCGCGCCCCGACCCATGTGACCGGACGTCCCATGTGACGAAGGGATCGTCGGGTGACGATGCTAGTGACCGATCGGACACTCTGCCGGGATATGTGGGGCGGGAGTTGTCGCGTGTTGCTGATGTGGCGGATCTGCCAGCGCATTGGTCGGTTTCGCGCCTGCGGGGCGGGTCGCGGTGATAAGAACCGCCTGTGTCGACGTGAGTGGACCGTCCAGTCCGTAGTGGACGTCGCGGCCCGGTCAGGTCGGCACAGTACGGTGTCAGACGAGGAGTTCGTGGTTTCGCCCGAGCATCCGAGACGAAGCAAGGAGAACAAGGTCAATGGGTGCAGCGATCACGAACACCACGGAGCTTCGGCCCTCCGCGATCCTCGGGCTCGGTGTGTACCGTCCCGAGCGGGTCGTGACCAACGAGGAGATCTGCGAGCAGATCGACTCCACCGACGAGTGGATCCAGTCCCGCTCCGGCATCCGGACCCGCCGCTTCGCGGGCCCGCACGAGAGCGTGCTGCAGATGTCCATCGCGGCAGGCCGCAAGGCGCTCGAGGCCGCGGGCCTGACCGGTGAGCAGATCGGCACCGTCATCGTCGCCACCTCCACCTACCCGGTGCAGACTCCCGCCTGTTCGGCGCTCGTCGCCGAGGAACTGGGCACCGGAGGCGCTGGCGCGATCGACATCGCCGCGGGCTGCGCCGGTTTCTGCTACGCGCTCGGCGTTGCGTCCGACCTCGTCCGCGCAGGCACCGAGGAGCACGTGCTGGTCATCGGTGTCGAGCGGATGAGCGACTCCACCGAGCCGACCGACCGCAGCGTGCGGTTCATCTTCGGTGACGGCGCGGGCGCGGTCGTCGTCGGTCGCAGCGAGGAGACCGGCATCGGCCCCGTCGTGTGGGGGTCCGACGGCGCGCAGGGCCGGGCGATCCGGCAGGAGCCGGACTGGGTCGACTTCGCAACCAACCCGGAGCAGAAGCGGCCCTGGATCATCATGGAGGGCACCTCCGTGTTCCGCTGGGCCGCGTTCGAGATGGGCAAGGTCGCCCAGCGGACCCTCGACACCACCGGCCTCACCGTCGACGACATCGACGCGTTCGTCCCGCACCAGGCCAACGCCCGGATCACCGAGGTCATCGCCCGCAGCATGAACCTGCCCGAGACCGTCGCCGTCTCCAACGACATCGCCGAGACCGGCAACACCTCCGCCGCGTCGATCCCGCTGGCGATGGAGGAGATGCTGCGTACCGGCAAGGCGAAGCCGGGCGACACCACCCTGCTGCTCGCGTTCGGCGCGGGCCTCGCCTATGCAGGCCAGGTCGTCACGATGCCGGTGCTCGCCAGCTGACCGGCCGAACCCCGACCGCGAAGGCGTCGCCCCTCATCGGGCGGCGCCTTCGCCGGTTTCCCGGCCGGGATCGGTGGGGGGTCCCGCGGCATCCGCCTCGACCGCCGCGAGGCAGTCGGCGAGGAACTCGATCGGCACCCGCGGCCACGTCGGATCCCACGCCTCGGCCTGGGCGGCCGCCTGCAACGCCGTCAGCCCGGTCACCGCGGCCGTCCCGCCGTCGATCAGATAGCGCACCATCGAGTGCGGCGCGCATGTCGCGGCCACCTCCGCCAGCACCCGCACCGACTCGTCGGCGCGCCCGGCCGCGAACAGGCACCCGGTGAGCAGTCGCTGCGCCTGCAGCCGGGCCCTGGCGCGGCCGCCGCCGGCCAGCCGGTCCACCCACGCCTGCGCGATATCGCAGGCACGCGCGGTATTGGCCGCGGTCCCGGTGCGGGCGAGCAGTCGGGCGGTTGTCGCGTCCTCGAGCTGGGCGGTGATCTCGGCGCTGCCGTCGGTGACCGCGTCGACCGCGCGAAGCGTCGGATACCGCGGCGCCCGTGTGCGGGTGGTGATCGGGAAGCCGAGCCGGATCCGTTCGTTGTCGATCCGGGCCCGAAGCCGCGGAAGGTCGAGCGCATCGGCGGCACGGGCACCCTCCGCGAGCCGCGTCGCTGCCGCCCTCGGGTCGCCGCGCCGGACCTTGATCCTGGCGCCGATCACGTAGCGGCTGATCATGAAGTCGACGATCCCGCCCTCCCCGCCGAGCTGGAATCCCTCGTCGAGCAGTTCCTCCGCCTCGGCGAGCTGGTTCCGCTCGTACAGCAGGTTCCCGAGCAGCGCCGCGGCCAGCCGCGCCGAGTGGGACCGGGCCCCGGACTGTTCACTCGCCACCCGCAACCCCCGCCGGAACCACACCTCCGCGGACTCGAGCTCGAGCTGCTCGCTCTCGGCGATCCCCACCATGCAGTACGAGTACATCGTCGCGAACGACCCGCTCATCGCCTCGTGGTACGGCGTGGCCCACTCCTGCCAGCGGACCGCATCGGGGAAGTCGAACCGGTACAGCGCGGCGAACAGTTGGGTGTTCGCTGCGGCGGCAACCACCCACGGGCTGTGCCGCTCCGGATGGGCCAGGCAGGCCAGCGAGTGGCGTTCAATGCCGTCCGGGTGGTCGGAGAATGCGGCGATCACCCCCTCGAGCACATCCGACTCGACGGACAGCGCCGGATCCGGTGCCGCGTCCAGCGCCGCGCGCGCCCTGGCCAGCGCGCGGCGACTCTGCCCCGGTCGTTGCAGCAGGACATCGGCCCACCCGAGCATCAGTTGCAGTCGCGGCCGGGCGGACACGGTCGGCGGCGGCAGCTTGTCGACCAAACCGAGCAGGGTTGTCATCCGGGAATGCTCGATCAGGTAGGTGCCGTCCCGCTCCACGAGCGTCACCGCGAGCTCGGGATCGCCCGCCCGGACGGCGTGGTCGACGGCCTCGCTGAGCAGGTGGTGCCCGGCGAACCATTCCGAGGCGATCCGGTGCAGGCGCGCGACCCGATCGGGGTGGTCGCGGGCGAGGCGTCGGCGCAGGTACGTGGCGAACAGGTGGTGGTACCGGTACCAGGTGTCGGCGCCGCCACCGGTCGGGAGGGACGCGTCGGAATCGCCGAGCCGCAGCAGGAACAAGTCCCTCGCCGCGACCTGGTCGAGACGGGACCGCCCGTCCGGGACGCCCGCGAGCGCCGAGGCCAGTGCTCCGGTGATCCGTTCGGTCACCGAGGTGGCGAGCAGGAAGTCGAGCAGGTCGGGTTCGAGGGTGCTCAGGACGTTCTCGGCGAGGAATTCGCCGACCGCGGGGTGCTCGGCGAGATGCCCGATCAGTTCGTCGGGGTGTTCCTCGTTGCGCAGCGACAGCGACGCCAACTGGAGGGCGGCCACCCACCCCTCGGTGGACCGGCACAGGTCCACCACCTCGTCCGGGGTCAGGGTCAGCCCGCCGAGCTCGACCAGCAACGCCGCTGATTCGGACTCCACGAATCGCAATGCCGCCGAATCTATTTCGACCAGCTCGTCGAGTACGCGCATGCGGCCGAGTGGCAGGCCTGCGGTGGTGCGGCTGGTGACGACGACCTGGAGGTGGTGACAACCGTTGGTGAGCAGGTAGGCCAATGCGGAGTGCGACTCGGTGCCGCCGACCCGGTGCCAGTCGTCGATGACGAGCACCAGCTGCTCCCGTGCGTCATGGATCCGGTTGATCAAGGTGGTCAGCACGAACGCCTCGGCGTCGCGGCCGTGGTCCTCGAGCGCCTGGCCGAGTTCCTCGCTCAGGTGCGGGGCGGCCCGGCCGATTGCCTCGATCAGGTGCGCGAGGAACCAGGCGACGTTGTCGTCGTCCGGTGCAACCGTCAGCCAGGCGACCGTCACGCCCGCGTCGTGCAGCGTCCCGCTCCACTGCGCGGCGAGGGTGCTCTTGCCGAATCCGGCCGGACCGTGAATGAGGGTGAGCCGCCGCCGTTCCCCGGCGCGGAGTCGGTCGATCAGCCGCGTGCGGGTGACCAGAACACGGCCGATGACCGGCGGCCGGAACCGGGTGGCGGGCACCGGCGGCGTTGGCCGCCGGGTCAGGGTGTGCGGGACGTCGCCGCCCGACCGGAGCGGTCCGGTGCGGCGCGGTGCCGCCGAGATCCGGGTGTCCTCGGGTGATCCGGCACCCGACGTTGGTGCAGGAAGGGCCATCTCGACCGTGCCGAGGCCGTGCCGGACCGCGAGGTCCTGGAGCAGTGCGCCGAACGCGGCGGCGGACGGCGGTCGGGCGTCGGGGTCCGGCGCCATCGCGGACTCGATGGCCGCGCACACGTCGGCGGGGACGTCGCCGCCTGCCAGGTCGGGCGCCGGTTGGCTGGTGATCCGCAGGAACTGGGCGACGACCTGCTCGCCATTGCGGCGCTCGAACGCCGCATGCCCGGTCAGCGCGCAGAACAGGGTGGCCCCGAGGCTGTAGACGTCGGAGCGGACACTCGGCGAACGCCCCTCGAGGACCTCGGGGGCGGTGTAGGCGGGCGACCCGGTGATCTGCCCGGTCGCGGTCTCGAAGCCGCCGGTGGTGCGGGCGATGCCGAAGTCGGTCAGTTGGGGTTCGCCGTATTCGGTGAGCAGGATGTTCGCCGGCTTCACATCGCGATGCAGGGTCCCGGAGCGGTGCGCCGTCTCCAGCGCGCCCGCCATCTTCGCGCCGAGTGCAAGCACGTCGGGCCAGTCCAGCGGGCCCGCGCGGCGGATCGACTCCTGCAGCGAGTTGTGCCGGTGATACGGCATCACGATGTACGGCCGCCCCGACCGGGTGGTCCCGACCTGGAGGATGTTGCAGATGTGCGGGTGCCCGGACACCGCTCCCATCGCGCGCTGCTCCCGCAGGAAGCGTTCGCGGCTGTCGTCGTCGAGCTCGCCGCTGAGGACCTTGACGGCGACGGTGCGGCCTAGGGCGGGCTGCCTGCACCGATACACCACGCCGAAGCCGCCGCGGCCGATCTCCTCGCCGTCGACGAAGCCCGCGGCTGCGAGGTCGCCCGCCACACCGGTGGGAGCCGTGCGGTCGGGGCGCTGCGGCTCAGGCATCGGGGCCCGTGCTTCGGTCCGGCCCCGGTGCGCGTGTTCTCGTCACCATGGATCACCTCGCGGCGCAGTCGAGAACCCCAGAATAATCCCGTGCCGGACCCCGGAGAACGCCGAAGGGCGCCTCCGCCGTGCGGAGACGCCCTTCGGGAAGCGAGGTTCGCTCAGATGGCGCGGACGCCGGTGGCCTGCGGGCCCTTCTGGCCCTGGCCGATCTCGAACTCCACGCGTGCGCCCTCGTCGAGGGTCTTGAAGCCGTTGGTCTGGATCTCGGAGTAGTGGACGAAGACGTCGGGTCCGTCACCGTCCTGCTCGATGAATCCGAATCCCTTTTCCGCGTTGAACCACTTGACGGTGCCTTGTGCCACTTTTTTGCTCCTGTTACTGCGAGCCTGCCCTCAGGACGAGGTGCGGGTCTCGGGTACAGCGTGCCAGCTGGCGCCGCTCCTGTCGACGCCGGGTCTATACTTCCCGGTCTTTCGGCGCGTCGCGGGCCTTGCCCCGGTCGCGGCTCCCGCGAAGGATCGAGGGTGCAGAGGCCTGGTCGCCGGCCGGGCCCGCGTGAGGAGAGGGCGATGTTCATTCAAGTGATTCAGGGTCGGGTCGGCGACCAGGCGGGGCTGCAGCGGTGCCTGGACCGATGGAACGACGACCTGGCAGCGGGCGCGGCCGGGTATCTCGGCTCGACGAGCGGGACCTGCGCGGACGGCACCTTCATCTGCCTGGTCCGGTTCGCGTCGCCGGACGCGGCCAGACGCAATGCGGAACGACCGGAGCAGGGGGCGTGGTGGGCCGCGGCGGAGCGCTGCTTCGACGGGCAGGTGACGGTGATGGACTGCGCGGAGGTCACCGAATGGATGGGCGGCGGCTCGGACACCGCCGGCTTCGTCCAGGTGTTGGAGGGGCACACCAGCGACCCGCACCGGATGGTGGACCTGATGTCGCGGGTCGGTGACCGTGTGCACGACCTGCGCCCGGAGATCGTCGGCGGGACGCTGTGCAGCGACGGCGGGGACGGATATGTGGAGGCGGTGTACTTCACCTCCGAGTCGGCCGCGCGGCTGCACGAGAGCGTCGAGGTGCCCGACGACCTGCGGTCGCTGTTCGAGGAGGAGACCGAATTGATGGGGGAGGTTTCGTACTACGACATGCGCGCGCCGATGCTCGTTTCGGCGCGCGGGACGCGGTGATCGGAACCCGCGTCGGGTGGCGTCAATGTGCGACCTCGGTTTGCCGTTATTGGCGACCGAGGTCGTCTACTGTCGGTCGCTGCCAGCGGTTCCGTGTCCGTCATGGGATAACAATTCACACCTAGTTACCTATGAGGCCGCGGGGTAGTGTGGCCCCGAATCGAGTCGTACACACCCCTGAAAGCGAAGTCGAGAGGTACTCCAATCGTGACCACCGTCCAGGAGCCGGCCGCGACCGCGGCCCCCGATATCCACACCACCGCGGGCAAGCTCGCGGACCTGCACCGCCGTCAGGCCGAGGCACACTTCC